>CAXDSX010000171.1:0-5024 GCA_963992075.1 uncultured Pseudomonadales bacterium
CGTTCGCGGCGATGTCTGTGGCCGCACCGGGATACACAAGACGACCCTTGGAACCGAACATCAGGGACTCGTGAGTGATGTCGGTCTCAAGCAACAGCGTTCCGAACGCGCCTTCTTGCGCGATCACGCTGTCTTTAAATTCGTTCGCGAGACAAAGAGCGGCGCGGGTCAGAAGACTCGTTTCGCCTACTTGCGCGCCGACGATGATCGGAACGTGCGCGTCTGCGAGAAGTCGAGCGACGGCGCGTGATCGGATTAGCCCACCCATCTTGGAAACTCTCACGTTAACGAAGACGTTGTCGTTGCTTGTATCAATGTGGTCGAAATGGCCTTTGTTCAAGAATGATTCGTCGAGGATGATCGGAACGGGCGTTTTTCCGAGCAAACCGTTGAGTTCGTTAAAGGTTCGAGGCTGGAGTGGCTCTTCAAGAGCGAAAGGCGTACTAGAGAGTTCACTAAGGTAGGCCAATACCTCGCCCGCGGTTTCCCAAATATTGTTGGCGTCGAGTCGTATACGAGCTTCAGGTGCGGCGTTTAGAACCAGGGAAAGCTTGTCGTTGTCGTTGTTTGCCTCTCCCGTGATCTTCACCTTGAAGTCTTTGAAGCCAAGAGCGACATACCGTTTAACGAGCTCAGTGAAGGCCGATCGGGAGTTGTTTCCGAGGACCGCCGTATACTGAAAGGTGCCGGAAAGAGGCGGTGTACCGAGCGTCTCTTCGATACTGTAACCAAGATCTTTCGACATGGCGTCAAGTAGCGATAGCTCGATCGCACACCAGGCGGCTGGGTTGGTATCAATAGGATGTTGGTGCTGATCAATCCAGGATTCGAGGTCTTTGATGGAGTGGATGTTGTCGCAAAGATCGTGCGCGTGATCCCGAACAAAGGCCGTGCAACCGGAGAGCGTCTCGTTGGTCACATATTCCCGGGGACAGCCTTCGCCGAATCCAACGCGGCCGTTAAGCGTGCGTGTCCGCACCAGTATCGTTTGCGTACGGGATCGATCGGCTCTGTGATGTTTGAACTGAAGACGAAAAGGTATCTCGAGTACTTGGGCTTCGATGTCACGAATGTTCATGGCATGCAATGAGCCAATATGTCGAATGAAAAATCCTTCTGGTACTGCAGGATGACCGGCTTGAACTGGCTTTCGCGTTGACCTGCAGCCAGATAATGTAATTTATACGCTTCGCCTGCGCCGGGTTTGAGCTGGACTACTTCCAATTCTTGAAGGCGCCCACTCGCTCGTTTGGATTCGTACTCCATGTTTGTATCTCGAAATCGACGTTCGACGTACACCGCCACCGCTTCGGTGTCGATAGCTTGACCGGTAGTCAATTCAATATAGACCAGGTATTTCATTTCGGTTTCGTTAGCTAACGCTTGATAGAAGCGCAGGTCGATTTCGAAGTGAGATTTCGCCGCGTTCATCGCATCAATCAGTTGGCTTTCGTAAAGTTTTTCACCAGTAATGTTGGTGATCCCTTTGCCTTTTTGGGAAAAGCGCAGCGTGGGCGTCTTAGAGAACGTGCCGTCGACTGTAACGATGTCATTCATGTTGTATCGATAGAGTCCAGCGGGTGTGGTTACAAAAATGTAGTACGCCTCATTGGATTCGAGCTGGTCGAGCGTCAGGAATAAACGCCGGCCGTCTTCCCATTCGTTTTTTCTCACAAACTCGAAAAAGTTCTCGGCAAGGGTCGGCACGCCCCCATGATTCTCAGCATCTATCGAGATGGTTCCGCGGCACTCGCTGGACAAGTACCCGAGATCGGTAAAAAGGGTATTGACGGGAAAATCGTTTCGGATAGCGTCCAACGAGATCCCGCAACTTCCGCCCGTCCAAGTCGTGACGAGTTTCAGGTAGGGCCAAGCATTAGCATACGAAATGCGGTCGCTTTGCTTGGCGATGCAGGCGAGTGCTTCGGCACGTTTCGGGTTGCTAGTTAGTCGACGTTCGATGGTCGTGCTCGTTTTTTCGTCAACGTCCTTGAGAAATCGACATGTTCCGGATGCGATGTCCGCAATGAGCGCGTCCAAGTTGTTGTTAATGAGTTCGAGCAGTTTATGGAACGTTGACGGGTTGGGGCTTGCCATTAACGTGATGTCATCGTGGACGAGAGCGAGACGGCATATGACGAGATATTTTGTTTCGTAATCGGGGATTGAGAAAACGATACTGGGGACGACGAATTTTCGCTGTGCCAACCTGGGCATGGATTTGTATACATGGCCTGAAGCGCTTCCGATCGGTGTGCCTGTTTCCAAGTAATCCTCGGTGTCGGGGCTTGCCATACCGAGGATTCGGCCCGCATAAGCTTCCGGGCAGTATTGGTACTGAAGAAACGTAAAAAGATTCTGCGAGTCTTTCAACGAATCCAGCGTTTCTTGCAGTACGGGGATGTATTTGGGCCGGCCTGTAGTACCGCTGGTTTGGTTATACATAATGAAGGGCTTCGAGGTCAGAATGGCGGCCCCGGTACTTTCTTGATTTTCGATTAAGGGTCGCAAATCTTCGTACTCTTGTACCGGTACCTGATTCACATAGTCCTTGTGACTCCTGATTGAATCGAATTGGTGTGAACGACCGAATTCCGTGGCTGAATTGTTGGCCAGTATTCGTTTGAGCGTCGTTAATTGAGTCTTCTGGGGGTCGTTGCAGTTGTCGACAAGGGGCTGATAAAGCTTGCGTCGAAGGAGACGCATTCTAAGATCAAAAAGGCCGTTGAAGATCGAATCCGTTATCGTCTGGAGGGGCAACTGCGATCTATCTATGTCGCCTGAAAAGGGTGTCTGCATTTGTGATAGGAAGTCGAGTGGGTAGCCTCGATTAAGTAAACCGAGTTCTTCGACTTGCCTCGATTTCGGGAAGAAATAAGTTCCGAAGACGAGATCCCAAACAATGATGTTGTTGCCGTAATTGGAGTTGGCTTCTTCGGATAAGCGGGAATGATGCCAACGATGTAGTTGCGGGCCACTGATCAAGTAATTCAAAGGTCCTAGTTGAAGCTGAATGTTACAGTGCTGAAAGAAGCCGTTAATGGAATAAAACACGAAATAAAGTGCAAGGACGTCTTCGTGTACACCTAGGATGATGAAGGGCAGCGCGTCGAACAAAAATTGGAGGGCTTTATCAATGGGATGAAACCTTCCTACGTTCAACCAATAGAGTTTTTTTGGCGAATGATGAACTGCGTGGAATTTCCACAGCCGGGGTGATTCGTGCATCAAGCGATGTAGCCAATAACGAAAGAAATCAGCAGTGAGCACCATCAGGCTGACCTGAAGAAGCATGTTCCATGAGTCGGGCCACAGATCGAGGGTCCAGCGAAGCGACTCTAAGGATAGAAGCGCGTAATAGGCGGCGGCGAACGTTAGCCCGCGGGGTAACAAGACCTGCACCACCAACATAAAAAGACCGTCGGTAATGATGTCGGACGTTTTCGGTTGCCAGTCGACCTTGTGTGGAATGAGGAGTTCGAAAGCGATCACTAAGAAAGCCCCCAGGAACACGGGTACATATGTACTGAAAAAGAGGCCGGTGCTGAAGTCTGATAGAGCGAAAAACATCCCGATACAACCCAGGATCACCCCGGGATAAATCGAATAAGAAAGGTAGGGCGCCGCGAGTTTCCCGATGCTCAAATGCACGCCTTCATACGATCTCGTCGTTGATGCCGAGGCTTAGAATAAGGCGTGCGAGCGACGAAGCCTAATTCATTGTGGCAGTTGTGTTCGAGGCTTAGCCACTAGCCGACGAGGGAGATTTGCTCAATCCCGCCACCAGGCGACCTTCGCGCTTGGATTGACAACGTCTCCGTCCTTGAGCACGTCGATAGGATCTCGACCGTCTACCCCTAACCCAAATCGATGATATCCAAGCAATCGCTGAAGCATCTCGGGTAGTTGCACCGCGACTTCACGGGGAACCGATAACAGTTGGATTTCCTGCGGTCGTAAGTAGGCGACGTTATGGCTCATAAAGAACCCAAGGCGTTCGCGATCTTTCGAAGTGTTAGCGCCGCCACCGTGCCATAACCCGCCTTCCCACATCAGCATCGTTCCGGCGCGCATCGTGACTTGTAACGTTTCGATTGATTGATCGACCGGTCGATCGTGCCAACTATGACTGTAGGGAACAATGTGCGTTGCACCGTTTTCCAAGTCGAAATCATCGAGAGCGATGAGTGCATTGCAAACGAAGTGGGGGTGCGGTCTCTTGATGGGCCAGAGTCCGTCATCCTGATGCAGGAACTGTTTGGTTTCACCGGGGAGAATGTTGAACAAAGTGGTCACGTTGATTTGAACCCGGGGTCCCAGCACACCTTCGATAAGAGCGCGAATGCGGGGATCGAGAAACAAGTAGTCGACGGCACGGGTTTTTGCCAAGAGGTTGTGTGCTCGTAACGTCTTGCCTGTGTCGGTTCCAATCGCGCGCATTTCGGTGATTCGCACTTCGGTATCAAAGGCGTGCCGGATCTGAGCTATTTCATTCGGTTGGACAAAATCGGGGATGATGGTGTATCCCTGCGCCTCAATTTCGGCCACGCGTTCGGTCACGTTGACGCCCTCGACCATGAGAGGGCCTGTTTCAGCGGTCATCACGAACTGTCTCGCTGGGGCCGTGGGTGTTCCGTTGATGTCGGATACTTAACCCTCCTCTCGATAGGTACAAGAAACCGTTAGCGATGGCCATGTAACGGCGAACATCTGCTTTATTTTAGCCAACGTACAAGAAAAAAGGCGTAGTGGTTGCGGATCTCGATTTTCATGGGATAGTTGAAACATGGTTACGAGTCCCCGAGCTTCCCGGTTCGTCCTCGCGGGTGCAGCTGTCGCGGTGTTTACCTTGTTAGTTGGTGCGCTCGGCAGTCGATTCGGCGTCTGGACTTTTTTCGTTGGCTTTTACTTTCTTTTTGCCGGGATCCTAGTCGCACTGATTTGCGCGGTATGGGGAGTCGCTGCGTTGGTGTTTTTACGTGGTCAGGATCGGGCTAAAGGTCGTGCGTCGTTTGGATATGGAA
>CAXDSX010000172.1:0-5006 GCA_963992075.1 uncultured Pseudomonadales bacterium
GTGTTGCGTCAAGGCGATAACGGCTGGACATGCATGGCCGGCAATCCCAGGCCTATGCCGGCTTCGGGGTGGGACAACGCACACCATGCCATGCCCGTTTGTGCGGACGCGCAATCGATGAAGTGGATGCAAGCGTATGGCGGCGGAACGTCTCCCGAATTAGACCACGATGGCTTTATGTGGATGCTCCACGGGGACGTCGGCGAGGACAACACGACGCCCATGGTGATGAATAAGAAAGATGCCAAGGATCCCAGTCAATGGATCGAGTCGGGACCACACTTAATGCTCATGCCCAAGGATCCAAATACGATCGCCAATCACACCACAGACTTTAGGTCGGGCGCGCCGTATGTCATGTTCCCGGGTTCTAAGTACGCCCACCTCATGATTCCTTTAGCGAACTATTACCAATACCAACAACAGTGATTTAGGGAATAGGATGGCGGTCCCTTAAGGATCGCTATCCTGGTAGTCGAAGTATCCAGCTACCGAGATCGTCTCGTCTTAAGCCACCTTAGCGCTTTTTGGCAAGCCATAAACGTCAACCCAAGAAAGCTCTCACCTACGAGCCAGCTAGCCAACCGGATCGGTGTAGCGTGGCATGGTAAAAACGCCGAGAGCACTTTGCCGACTGGGCCGCAATCCAAAAATCAGCGTTTCTGTTGTATGCTGATCCGAGACCAACCGTTTTTGAGGGAGAAGGTGGATGGACCTACCTGATCTGGGCACCAACCCAGAGCTTGATACCATCATGCAACGCGCTCGCAAGTTCGACATAGAAACGAACCTGCTCGATCTCGCCATGTATGGTTTCACCGTTGTGCCACCTGAGAAATTAGGTTCCAAGGACCTAACGCCTCGTCTCAGAGACGCGATCCTCAGAGTCTACGAACGAAGGACGCAACATAAAATCGACGACTGGTCGACCTACGATGGCAAGATCGAGGCGCATCAATCATGGGGCTGGTTGCTCGAAGACGACGTCTTTCTCGAAGCTATGCACAATCCTGTGTATCAAACTATCGGCCAATTCCTGACGGGGCAAAGTGGTTTCTTGGCGGGAGCATCAGTGATATTTAAGACGCAAGCACAAGAATTCGACTTGCCCTTGCACAGCGATAGCCATGGAGTCCCGCCGCCGTGGCCGAGCTTTGCGACATACGGCAATCTGTCCTGGCTATTGACGGATTATTTGAGCCGAGAAGACGGACCCACCGTTTTGGTTCCGGGTAGTCAGCGAGGACGTATGCCGAGAGGTAACGAATCCAATGCGCATCTCGAAGAGAACGAGCACATCAAACCCATCCCTTTAGAGGGAGCTGCTGGCTCGTTAGCCGTCTGGAACGGGTCGATGTGGCACGGGTCAGTACGTCGCACCAAACCCGGAATGCGAATTACGCTGGTTACGGTCTGGCAAAGAGTCTTCATGCGCCCGATAGAGCGTGTAAAAGAAATATCGCCCGAGCAGCTCAAAAAGTGGCCGGATTTACCCAGATTGTTGGGTTACGAGCGGATATACCCGTATCAAGAGGAAATCACCAATCCAGCGCAAGTCGATCCGACGATCCAAGCTGGACGAGATCAATACGCTTAAGCAGTTAGAGGAAAGTCATGCACATTGCGGCCCTTGAAAACGTACCAGACACCGACGCTACTCGGCTTGAAGCCGAAAAACTCGACATCGAACAGCATCTGTTGGAGCTCCACACGTACGGCGTCACCATCGTTCCGCCGGAGAAGGTTGCTGAACCAGAACTAATCGAGCAATTGCGTAGCGCCATACTGCGTGTTATCGCCGAACGCCATGACCTCGAGGTTCCAGACGATTGGAGAACGCATTCCGAGCCCTGGGGCGGCCCGAAAGCCTGGTGTTGGCTCTTCGAAGACGAGTCTTTCATACAAGCCGCGCTCAACCCGACAGCGAATTGCATCGCCAAGTTCATGTGCGGACGCAACGTTGTGTTGCAAGGCACCCCCGCCATTATCAAGACGACGGGCACACCGAGTCGAACGGGTACCAAAGCGAGAAATGACGAAGGGTTCATGCGCCTGCATACCGATACCCATGGTGTCCCTTCGCCGTTGCCGGAATGGGCTCAACTCGTGAACATCTCCTGGCTTCTGACCGACTACAACGGCCCGGAAGATGGACCCACCGTATTGGTACCCGGAAGCCATCGGTACGGCAGGATGCCGAGGGATTACGAAAGAGAGTGGTGGGTCGAGGACGCGCCGGTTCAGGCGGTACCGTTAACCGGCAAGGCAGGTTCACTCGCCATCTGGCACGGAAGTCTGTGGCACGGCTCGAGGCCACGAAGCGCCGACGGCATGCGCATCACCCTGCCATTCATTTACGGACGTAGCTACCTGCAAACCATACACGACTGGCCAACCGCTCTGGCCCAAGGCGACAACGCCAAGTGGCTGGAAAAATATCCGGAACTCGGTGATCTACTCGCGTGTTGGCATCCCTATCCGACCGACCGGGATGGCTCAAATACGCCCCAATCCCGGGAAGGCAACACGCGGATGATTGGGGTTGGAGACAACGTCTACGCGTAAAAAACAGTCCGAGTGGTGGTCTCCCTAGGGGGCCACCAGGCAGTCGTCGGTCAGCGTATACCCGCCCGCTCCACTTTTAATAATTATTCGAGAGCCATAGCATCACCTCACGTGCTGCTAGGGCACCATTGATTTCGTGTTGTGCCGTGCTCGGGAGCAACCAACTTATCAGTTCTCTGCTATCGAACGTCGGACCGATTAGACTTCTTTCAATCCTTTGTAGAAACCAATACCCAAACTGCGGGCACGCACATCACCGAGCAAATCGTTGCTCATCTGATTCATCACGTAAGAAAAACATGCCCGATGCGAATGATCCAAGGTTATGGAGGAGCCTCCCGCACCACCCCAAAAACAACCCTTAGTGCCTTCAGGCGCACCCCATGCCTCGGGGCCACCAATGCCAATACCGAGACCATAACCTATACCATGAGGCGCACCCACACCGGCGATTTCGCCCTGATCGTTGAAAATTCGGTCAATGGTCTTTTGCGACAACAACTTAACGCCGAAAGCTGAGCCACCGTTGGCCACGGCCGTTTGGGCCCGGACTACGCCTCGAGCGTTTCCGTGTCCGTTGACGGCCGGGCTTTCCGCCTGCCGCCAACCATCGGAATTCCACACCTCTTGAGAAAGTTCTGGCGTCCCGTCGACGCGCCCCTGATAGAAATCGGGGATTTCCATGCCCTCTGGCATCTCCATCGGTCCACCCTCAAGTATTTCCGCGGTTCGATCGAATTCGACAGGATCTAGACCAATGTGGAAGTCCGCCTCCACGCGTTTGGCGACATTCTCACGAAAAAAAGAGCCTAACGACAATCCGGAAATACGCCGAACGAGCTCGCCCACCAAATACCCCTGAGTGACCGCATGGTACGCACAAATGGTTCCGGGCTCGTACCAAGGTTCTTGACGTCCAAGGACCTGAATAACAGAGTCCCAGTCGTAATACTGATCGAGGGTCAACTGTTCACCGAATCCAGGCAATCCCGCGGTGTGACCCATGAAATGGCGCACCAAGGTATTTTCCTTGCCGTTCTGCGCGTACTCGGGCCAATAGTTGGAGACTTTCTCTTCGATTTCGAGTTCGCCGCTGTCGATCAACATCAACGCGCAAAGCGCCGTCATCGTCTTGGTCGTAGAAAACACATTGACGATACTGTTTGCTTCCCACGGCAACGATCGAGATTCATTGCGGTAACCGCCCCATAGATCGACGATCATCTCGCCCTCGACGGTCGCCGCGAAGCTTGCACCGACGTCGCCCCGATCGGTGAAATTGCGTTCGAATTCCTCCCGTAATGCTCCAAAGCGCTCATCGCAGTAGCCGTGGATTTCCATGGTTTTCCTTATCATTTTTGAAGCCCGTTGTTCCGCCGCGGGCATTTGTGTTAAAGCAGTATGATCCACCGTTGAACCCACGGGTAGTCAAAGTCCTACCGCTAACAGATGGATTCCGATCGGCTTACGCAAAGGGTTCTGCCAACGTATCCGTGGATACGCCAATACGCTCCATGAACAACTCTATCCGCATTGGAGCAACGCCGCGCCAACGGTTGCCATCTAACAAACGATGTGATGCTCTTAGCGTTCGATTTGGGAGGACAGTGACAATGAATCGAATCAAAAGTTTAGGGTGCCTGCTAGCCACTTTCGCAACGATCCTATCGGGTACCACCATGGCCGCACACCACGATGATCTTCAGCCCGTCGCAACACCCGGCCAGGTCATCGTGACCTACCGAGGCGAATGCCCAAGCGAAGCAATCGACGAAGCAATCACTCTAATCAAAGAAACAATTGCCTACGAAAGAAAGAACAGCCCCATTCTGTACTCGTCTTCACCCGGCGTATGGAGTGACGGGAGGATCGGCGCCGTCGATTTACATGAATCACAAGAAGCCATGGAGAAAGCATTCGCCTGGCAAGTCGCTGATGCTAAGTGGTCCTCTATGTATGAGGAGATTGCTTCACGTTGTGGCCTGACCGTTGAAGATTTTGAGGTTAATTCACTCGTCGCTAGGTGATTGTTTTCGCCGACGCACGTCAATTGTTAATATTATTTGTTGATAAATTCTTTAACTAATTGGTTTATATACCTTTTATATAGATAATATAGGTTTTAAAGCGCTTTGAGGAAAAGGCGGTCGTCGGTGCACAACATTAATAGATACGAGTTCCTTGGCCACGTAGCATGCTCATCCAAGCTCTTTTCCTAATAATTTTCGTTTCGTCATTTCTTAACGCTTGCCAGAAAGTGGAGCAAGACCTCACGGCCAACCACTTCGACGACATCACGCTCGAGTCAAAGCTAAATTTCAAACACACTTCCGGCATCGAAGGCCGATATCTCTTACCTGAAATTATGGGCTCTGGTGGGGCCCTTTTTGACTTCGATAATGACGGTGATCTTGACATCTACCTCGTCAACGGTGGCAACC
>CAXDSX010000173.1:0-4962 GCA_963992075.1 uncultured Pseudomonadales bacterium
CCGAAGGATCGTCCGGCGCTTGAAGCACTACCCGGAGTCGGCCGTAAAACGGCCAACGTTATTCTCAACACTGCCTTTGGTGTCCCCACAATTGCGGTCGACACACACATTTTCCGGATTTCCAACCGCATCAATCTTGCGCCCGGAAAAAACGTTCGCGAAGTCGAAGATCGCCTCATGCGAGTCGTCCCAAATGATTACAAAAGGGACGCCCACCATTGGATGATCCTGCATGGTCGATACGTTTGCGTAGCGCGAAAACCGCGGTGCGGTGCCTGCGTTATCGAAGACTTGTGCGAATTCAAAGGTAAAACCGAATACGACTGAGCCCCGTTGAACTCACCAACGCTGGCTCCGAGCCGAATATTGTTCGCAGCAGT
The DNA here is from genome assembly GCA_963992075.1 of uncultured Pseudomonadales bacterium. Taxonomy (GTDB): domain Bacteria; phylum Pseudomonadota; class Gammaproteobacteria; order Pseudomonadales; family Azotimanducaceae; genus UBA11889. The sequence continues at coordinate 381 of CAXDSX010000173.1, forward strand.
CGTTAGTCCCAGTGGTTGCGACCACGTCGCGCCGCCAACCGAAGTCTCAGAGCGTTCAAGCGAATAAATCCGGTAGCGTCCGATTGGTCGTACGCGCCCGCATCCTCATCAAACGTAACGATGTCAGCATCATAGAGGCTGTCCGCGCTCGACGAGCGCCCAACAACGTGAACGCCGCCCTTGTACAACTTAAGTTTGACGGAACCATTAACAACGTTTTGCGATGCATCAATCAAGGCTTGCATAACACCTCGCTCAGGCGACCACCAAAAGCCGTTGTATATCATCTGCGCGTATCGCGGCATTAATTCGTCGCGCAGATGCGTGACCTCACGATCCATTGTGATGGACTCCATGGCCCTGTGCGCTTTCAACAAAATTGTGCCGCCGGGCGTCTCGTAACAACCCCTGGATTTCATGCCGACGTATCGATTTTCGACAATATCACTGCGTCCTACGCCATGGCGTCCACCAATCTCATTAAGCATCCGTATCACTTCTGCTGGCGTCAGCGATTGGCCGTCCACTGCGACTGCATCTCCCCTTTGAAACTCAATTTCGATGGTCTGAGCTTCATCGGGAGCTTCCTCCGGCGAAACCGTCCAGCGCCACATGGCTTCATCAGGCGCTGTGTCCGGATCTTCGAGAATCCCTCCTTCATAAGATATGTGCAAAAGATTAGCGTCCATCGAGTATGGCGATTCGCCGCGCCGTTCGTAATCAACGGGAATTGCGTGGCTTTTACAGTATTCCATCATTGCGTCGCGGGAATTGATGTCCCACTCGCGATGAGGTGCGATCACGCGAATGTCTGGATCAAGCGCATAGGCACCAAATTCGAACCTCACTTGATCGTTGCCTTTGCCCGTTGCTCCGTGCGCAATCGCCTCAGCCCCCGTTTCGCGGGCGATTTCGACCAATCGTTTTGCGATCAGCGGTCGAGCGATGCTGGTTCCGAGCAAGTATTCTCCCTCATACACTGTATTTGCTCGAAACATCGGGAAGACGTAGTCCCGAGCAAAAGTTTCGGTAAGGTCTTCCACGAAAATGTTATCGACACCCATGGCCTCGGCTTTAGCGCGTGCAGCTTCTAGTTCTTCTTGTTGGCCGATGTCGGCGGTAAACGTGATCACTTCAGCATCGTACGTTTCTTGTAGCCACCGGCAGATCACAGAAGTGTCAAGCCCACCAGAATACGACAGAACTATTTTTTCTTTCATCGTCACGCCCGCGAAAAAAGATGCGGAGTTTACCCTTCTGCCCGGAAAAACAATATGTACAACCAATCAGCAAACCCAGAGTTTAACAACCTGTATATATCGCAAATCAATCGGGTAACAGGAAAACGTATCGTTTCAAACTGGTAGGCTTCACGGATGGAGTTAAACGCGCGTTTTCGCGGCTACCTACCCGTTGTTATTGATATCGAAACTGGCGGCTTCGATCGATCACGTCATGCTTTGCTCCAAATCGCTATCGTGTTACTCGATTGGGAAAACGAGCAACTACATCCATCGCATACTCACGTCTGGGATCTGACCCCTCATGCCGACACGGAAGTGGAAGATGCCTCATTGCAGATCACCGGCATCGATTTAAACGATTCTTCGCGAAACGCGATTAGCGAGGGTGACGCAATACAAGAGTGTTTTCGTGTTGTACGGCGCGCCGTTCGTGATGCCCGTTGCCAGCGGGCCATCGTGACCGCTCACAACGGACACTTTGACCACGGTTTCCTAACGACCGGCAGCGAACGAAACAATATCAAACGAAACCCGTTCCACCCTTTTAGCGTCATCGATACCGCGTCTCTTGCCGCGGTCGCGTTCGGTCACACCGTTCTCAGCGAAGCATGTCTCCGTGCCGGCATCGATTTCGTCGAAGAAAATGCCCACAGCGCTGAATACGACGCCGAAGCCACGGCGGCCCTATTCTGTCGCATTGTCAACGCGTCTGGATTTGAACTCCCAATATGACGGGCTGGGGACTAATCGCCAGTTGAATCAGACGGCGATGCGGCCGCCTCTTGTACCAGCGGCTCTAGTTCTCCCGCTTCGTACATTTCGGTCACGATATCGCAACCACCGATCAGCTCGCCGTTCACGTATAGTTGCGGGAACGTCGGCCAATCCGCGTATTGGGGCAACGTTGCCCTAATCTCGGGATTGCTGAGGATGTCGACGTACGCAAATCGCTGGCCACAAGACATTAAACACTGCACCGTTTGCGCAGAAAAACCACACTGAGGCGCTTGGGGGGACCCTTTCATGTAGAGAAGGATTGGATTGCTATCAATTTGTTCGCGGATCGTTGTTAATACGTCTTCGTTCATCGGTCTCCCAACTTTACGCATTCGCAGTTTCGAACAAACATTGTAGGGTTAACTCAATAAATCCGCCATGCCCAACTTCAGCAAAAGGATTGATCGCTCTACTAGCGACAGCACAAAATGGACCAAGTACCGCGACCGTGACGTGATCCCGTTTTGGGTCGCAGACATGGATTTCGAGGCACCTGACTTCGTATTAAAGGCTCTTCACGAACGAATCGAACACGGCGTCCTCGGCTACGCCGAGCCCCAACCGGCAGTTGTCGATGCCGCGTGCAAATGGTTTTGGCATCGGTTTAGTTGGAACGTCGATCCGGACTGGTTAATCTGGATTCCGGGCGTAGTGCCTGGTTTGAACATCGCGGCACGGGCAATCGGCTCTGACGACGATGCTCTGATAATCATGACGCCCGTGTATCCACCTTTCTTGTCCGTACCAGCAAACTCGAACAAACGTCCTCTCGCTTCCCCGCTAATTTACGATGGGGAAAAGTGGCTTATGGATTTCGACGACATCGAAAAGAAAGCACACTTGGCAAGCGGGTTACTACTGTCAAACCCTCAGAACCCAACAGGTCGCGTCTACTCTGAAAAAGAACTTTCGAAGCTTGCCAATATCTCCCTAGCTAATGACGTAATCATCGTGAGCGACGAAATTCATTGGGGCATTGTGCTTGACGAGAATCGCAACCACGTACCGATAGCGAGTCTCAGCCAAGAATTCGCGCAGAAGACAATCACCCTGATCGCCTCAACTAAAACCTACAACATAGCGGGTGTTAACTGTGCGCTAGGCGTAATCCCCGATTCTGCGTTGCGCGAACGCTTCGTCGACGCGACAAACGGTCTGGTATCCCACATATCCCCTCTCGCATACGCCGCCTCGTCAGCAACATTTCTCGACCAGTCTTCTTGGGTTAACGACCTCATCGCATACCTCCGAATCAACCGAGACATACTCGAACATTGTGTAGACGAAATACCTGGACTAGCAATGGCGCACGTGGAAGGAACCTACCTCGGCTGGATCGATGCTCGATCGCTCCAGGTAGACGATCCCGCGACTTTCTTCGAAACACATGGTCTCGGATTTTCCAACGGTGTCGATTTCGATGGGTACGGGTTCGTGCGCTTTAATTTTGCCTGCCCCCGCGAACTATTATTGGAAGGCATCGAGCGACTAAAAAAAGCGGCGGGGGCCTGCTAACCGAGGCCTTGACAGGAACGTCCTCTTGACTAATATCGTTCGTTTCCCGGGCAGCAAACGCTGCCCGCGTTTGTTTTGGAGACAAGGCGATGTCGACCGTAACCGAAATAATGCCCACGTATGGACGCTTGCCCATCGCTTTCGAACGTGGCCAGGGCGCTTGCCTGTACGACGCCGATGGAAACCGTTACGTCGACGCACTCGCTGGGATTGCGGTAGTTGGATTGGGTCACGCTCATCCCGCAGTTACCCGAGCGATCCAACGGCAAGCCGAAACCTTGGTACATACATCAAATCTCTATGAGATCCCACTGCAGGAGCAACTTGCCCGTCGCCTCTGCGAAATTTCTGGCATGGAGAACGCTTTCTTCGCCAATTCGGGAGCGGAAGCGAACGAAGCTGCGCTGAAAATCGCTCGTCGCTACGGCAACGAACGTGGAATCGAAAACCCTCTGGTTATCGCGATGGACGGCAGTTTTCATGGCCGCACCATGGCAACACTCACTGCAACCGGTAACCGCAAGGTCCATGCTGGGTTCGAACCGTTGCTAGGAGGATTCCTGCGGGCACCCTACAACGACATACCGAGCGTGACCAATATCGCGGAAAACAATAATGGCGTCGTCGCGATTTTTGTGGAACCGGTTTTGGGAGAAGGAGGCGTACAAATTCCCGCCGATGATTACCTTCTGAAGTTGCGAGAGATTTGTGACGACCACGATTGGTTGCTCATCCTCGATGAAGTCCAAACTGGTAACGGTAGAACAGGTCGGTATTTTGCGTATCAACACGCGAATATATTGCCCGATGCCCTGACGACGGCCAAAGGGTTGGGGAACGGCGTACCTATAGGAGTCTGTTTGGCGCGTGGCTCAGCAGCTGAAACACTCGTTGCTGGAACACACGGCTCTACATTTGGGGGCAACCCACTCGCGTGTGCGGCCGCGCTGGCTGTAATCGGCGAACTCACGGATGGCGGCGTGATAGAACGCTGTCTCTTATACACATCTGACGCTGCCGACGAATAGAGAGGTGTAGATCTCGGT
>CAXDSX010000174.1:0-4961 GCA_963992075.1 uncultured Pseudomonadales bacterium
ATGATACGGCGACCACCGAGATCTACACCTCTCTATTCGTCGGCAGCGTCAGATGTGTATAAGAGACAGGTCATGAAACCCGATACCTTGCATCTCTTCCGCGGCGTAGGAATTGAACGTGAAGGCGATTTCGGAGGCATGGGTCGCGCCGAGTGCGCCACCAGCCAAATTGGATCGCAGGTCAAAGCGATAAAGCCAGCCACCCGGGCCGGCCGCACTCGCGGCTTCCGCGTTATTGATCGACGCTCGCCGGAACATGTCAACCCAGATCGTTTCGTAGATTTCTTTGGCCGTCGCGTCGGGGTATTCGGATCTTAAAGCGTTGATGTACGCGGTTGGATCTGCACCGTCGAGTGTCGATCGCGCCAGGTTGCGCCCCATGGACGCTATGACTTTTTCATAATCGGTATCCTGCGACATCATGGTAAAGAGCGTTCCCTCGTCGTGATTGGAACCGGCGATGTAGGGAACGCTGCTGGTACCGCGTTCGGCCATTGCCATGGGCGTGGACCGGGTTACAACGGTTCCGTCGATCACTGAGCCCCCAGCTAAACCCGTCGCCATCTGCACCGCGAGAATGTCTTCTCCCGTCATGCCAGCGAGAACCTTGACCAAGTCGTCGGTATCAACGCTCAAGTGGGCGGCCAGTTCGTTGGTTCGATCGATTGGTGGCATTGACGGCGTTCCGCCGCTATGCGCGATCGCGCGGTGGTAGAGGTCGTCTGCCTCCGGTGCAGCCAGGATGCAATTGATGGAAGCGCCCCCTGCAGACTCGCCGAAAATCGTCACGTTATTCGCGTCCCCGCCGTAATCCGCGATGTTGTCGCGTACCCACTCGAGTGCAAGGATTTGATCGCGAATACCGTTCGATGCAGAGCCAGCGAAGCTTGGATCGAGCGCAGACAGATCGAAGAAACCGAGCATTCCAAGTCGGTAGTTGACGGTGACAACCACAACGTCACCTTGATTTGCTAGAACCGAGCCGTCGTATCCGTTGCCGGAGCCCATGATGAATGCGCCGCCGTGGATCCAAACGAGCACCGGCCGGGTCGCCTCGCGCGTGCCAGAACTCGCCGGGGTATATATGGTCAAGAACAGGCAGTCTTCGCTGAGTTCGCCCTGTTCGGGAAGGCCGGGCTGTTGGGGGGGTGCCTGCAACGATCGCTTACCCCATCCCGTTGCGTCTAAGGTCCCTTTCCACGGTTCCGCCGCGACGGGCGCTCGAAATCGACGTGTTCCAGTGGGCGGTTCGGCAAATCGAATGCCACGAAATACATCGACTTCGTTGCTGCTTATACCTTGAATTGCACCGAGACGCGTATTGATCGTTGTCATGTTGTTGTCCACCCCACCGAGTGGACATGCTACGCACACGATCGGTAGGGCGCTAGCGATCCGCTAATCGGCGGCGGCTTGGCGTAAGTTTTCGGGCGTGAAAGGCGTGTTTCGGGCCCGAATACCGGTTGCCGCATAGATCGCGTTGGCGAGCGCGCCAGACGTCGGACCTTGCGTCGCCTCGCCTGCGCCGAGTGACTCGAGTTCGGGACGGTCGATGATATCCGTTTCGACTCGCGGGATTTCGCTGAATCTAAGGATGGGATAGGTTTCCCAATCGCAACTGGTGACGCCGAGGGAATCGAAAGTTACGGCCTCTTTGAGGCACCAACTGAGCGCTTGTATTGCGCCGCCCTCGAGCTGATTTGTAAGGCCATCGCGATCCACAACGCGACCTGCGTCCGCGGCGATCCAAAGGTGCGTTACCTGGATCTTGGCCGAGGTTGGATCGACGACGACTTCGGCGACGACGGCTGCGTAACACTGACGGTTCTTGTATTGGGCGAGGCCGATGCCACGCGACCCGGACACGCCGCCCGCCAGCTCAACCACCCGCTCAAGGACGGCGATGGCGCGTGTGTCTTGCAAGTGGCGCAAGCGAAAAGTGACGGGCTCGGTATTCGCCGCAATCGCTAACTCGTCCATGAATGATTCGATGGCAAATACGTTGCACTGCGCACCTAGGCTGCGCAACGAGGATGTTCGAAGGGGCGAGTTGGCTACAAATCGTTTCACGACCTGCTGATCGGGAAATTCGTAGATAGGTAAGGCGTTGCGATGAATCCCCGACTCGGGTCCGAGCCGGGGAGTAGGTTCGTTCGGTTCAAAGCCGTCGTTAAGGTGCCAGGCTGCGACGACGTCCATGCCGGTTTGTCCTGGGACCGGGCGACCAGCGTGGGAAAAGCTCCAGACGTCGTGTGTCCACAAGTCAATGTTGCCACTACTGCTTAGGTTCGCCCCCATCCCGACGCGCATCGCCGGACCGTAGGGTTCCCACTGGTGTTCGTCCGCCCTCGACCATTTCAACAAAACGGGTCTTCCGGGTGCCTCGCGTGCACACAGTGCGGCATCGACGGTGGCATCGTCAGCGGCATTGTGGCCATAACAACCGGCTCCCTGGATGTAGATGACTCGAATCACTTGGGCGTCGAGTCCTAGAAGCTGCGCAAGGGTGTGCCGGATGAGCTCGATCCCTTGGCTCGGTGACCAAACGGTGAGAATTCCGTCGACCCATTGGGCGGCCGCGGCCGACGGACCAAGAGAGCCGTGCATCAAGTAGGGTCGTGAGTACACGGCGTTTATCGTGGTTGTGAGCGATCTTGGGGGGACGTCCTTTGGTACGTCATCTAGGATCGGGAAAGCGGCTTTTTCATGGGCAACGAGGTAGTCGGCCAACGTCTCTTTGATGGGAATTGGTCGGGTTTGCGACCAAGTGGCGGTATTACGTACGGTCTCGGCGAGTCGGACCGCCCGATACTCGTTGGTGCTCATGACAGCGATGAAGCTTCCGTCCACGAAGGCTGAATCTGGAGCTTCGATAGATGACAGGTCGACGTTTTGTAAACGGTGGTGATACGAAGGGGGTCGAACGACCCGTGCATGCAACATGTTGGGAAATTCAAGATCGTGCACAAACACACCGAAGCCTCGAATTTTGTCTTCGAGGTCGATTCGGGGATGGTTTGCCCGACCAAGCACCGTGTATTTGGAGGAGTCTTTCTCTGGGGTGAGCGCTTCGATTTTGAATTTGAACGGCGCACCCGCCTGAATTTCGGCGTAACTGGTGGGCGCGTTCAGACCCGGACCGGTCACCACGCCATTCGAGACCTCAAGTTGCGCCGGATCATCGGACACCTCAGACAACATCAGTCGACGCGCCCATGCGCATGCCTGCCGTACAGCGGTACCACTCTGTTCGATTGACATTGACCCGGCGGTGATCATTTCGTTGGGCGTGATGCCGGTCTGGGCGGAACGAATGCGGATTTGGTCCGGGTCAACGTCGAGTTCTTCGGCGGCAATCAGCTGAATAGCGGTCAAGATCCCTTGCCCGAGCTCCACTTTGCCCGTGGACACGGTGATGCTGCCGTCATTCTCAATGGCAATCCATCGGTCGAGTTCGGGTGTACGGATCAGCGACCCTGGCAAGTTGCTCATGTTGCGAGTTGCTCGAGCGCGCGGATGACACGAGGATGAGCGCCACATCGACAGAGATGTCCGTCTAACGCGGTGACAATATCGTCGCGCGTCGGGCGTGCGTTCGTTTGAAAAAGAGCGTGGGCCGCGATAGCGATGCCTGAGAGGCAGTACCCACATTGGCTGGCATTGGAAGCTAATAACGCGTTTTGTACCTGGCTTAAGACGTCGCCTTTCGCCAAACCTTCCAAGGTCGTGAGGCGATGTTTCGATGCTTCGCGTAGAGCGAGCGTGCAGCTGGGTACAGGTCGATCGTCTGCGAGAACCGTGCAAGCGCCGCATTGTTCGGCCTCGCAGCCGACTTTTACGCCCTTGATGCCGCACTCGTTACGCAACACGTACGCGAGCGGGGTCGTATCAGTTGATTCAACATCAATCGATTCGCCGTTTAGCTGCAACTTGGTCATCGAACGTTGGTCCGGAAGGTTAGGAGGATTGGTTGGCTCGCGTGCGCGCCGACGAATTGAGGGTTCACGATGACCTTTTCCCAGTTGGTCAGCTCACTATAACGCCATGTCTCTCGGACCGATCCAAGATTTTCGCTGGTATTGGCCAGCAGTTTAGGATTGATGACAAGAGACTTGCGTTAGCATGTAGCCGTAACGGCTCGGGGCAGACAAGCAAGCGAAAGGAATGGCAATGGCTACACGAGAAGAACATCCGCTCGTTACGGAATATCGGCGGTTCAGTCCAGGTTCGGAAACGTTAGCGGAGCGAAGTACCGCCGTATTTCCGGGCGGTGATACCCGGTCGAGTGCCCATTACGGGCCCTATCCGTTGGTCATGGATCACGGGTCTGGTTGCCATATCACGGACGTCGATGGTCATGAGCTACTCGACTTCATGAATAACTTTACGTCGCTCATTCACGGCCATGCCCATCCGGCCGTCGTCGCTGCGGTCAAAGAACAAGCCGGTAAGGGTTCGGCTTATGCAGCCACCAGCTTGAACCAAATTGAGCTCGCGGAACTGATTGTTGAGCGCGTGCCGTCCATTGAACAACTCCGTTTCACGAGTTCAGGTACCGAAGGGACGCTCATGGCGATTCGGTGTGCCCGAGCCGCAACGGGGCGTCAGAAGATCATGAAAATGGAAGGGGGTTATCACGGCAGTTACGAGTTGGCGGAAGTATCTTTAGTACCTGATCCGAACGAACGGGGATCGCTTGATGCACCGGTTTCGCTTCCGATCGACAAAAGTTTTCCAGAGAGTGTCCTCCGTGACACCGTGATCTGTCCGTATAACGAACCTGAACGAGCTGAGGCGTTGATCGACGCGCACGCGCAAGATTTGGCTGCGGTGATCGTCGAACCGGTCTTAGGGTCGATGGGCATGCTGCCGGCGAGCCACGAATTCCTGGCCGCGTTACGACCTGTCTCTTATACACATCTCCGAGCCCACGAGCCCGAGGCTGATCGCGTATGCCGTCT
>CAXDSX010000175.1:0-4951 GCA_963992075.1 uncultured Pseudomonadales bacterium
AAGACGGCATACGAGATCAGCCTCGGTCTCGTGGGCTCGGAGATGTGTATAAGAGACAGATCTAACGGTATCGGGTTCAGCAAAAGCTGACGCTGAATTCGTGAAGATATGTCCGAGGATGCGCTCAGGAAAGGTCAAGGCGTAACGGATCGTCAACGCGGCTCCCAACGAATATCCGCACACATACCATTGCGACGTTCCCAGTTCGCTTCGAATGGTTTCCATCGCTTCCACGTACGCGCTCGCGCGGTATTGCTCCGATTCGTTAGGTGATGGAGAACGACCGTGACCGTAAAGTTCCATCACCACGGGTTGGCAATGTTGCTGTAATTCGTCGAGGTTCGACAGCCACTGGGACCGACTTGATAGAAAACCGTGGACCAATAGCAGAAATGGACCCCGACCCTCGTGAACTTCCCAGAATGGTTCTGTCATCAAAGCTGCTGGGTAACCGCCGCAACGAACTCCGTTGTGGTTGCGGTACCACCCTGGTCGGGAGTTAGGACGTCGCCACGCGAGTAAACGCGTGCGATTGCCTCTTCGATCTTCACGGCTTCGGCCGTGAACCCTAAGTAGTCCAGCATCATCGTCGATGATAAAAGCGCCGCGGTGGGGTTAATAATGTTCATCCCGGCAATGTCGGGTGCGGTGCCGTGGGCAGGTTCGAAGTACGCGTAGTCGTTGCCGAAACATCCGCTAGCTGCCAACCCTAAGCTCCCGACGAGACCACCTGCAGCATCTGACAAGATGTCGCCGTAGAGGTTGGGCATAACGATCACGTCGTACCGTTGTGGCTCGCGAATTAATCGGCAGGCAAAGTCGTCGACGATAAATGATTCAAACTCGACATCGGGATAGTCGATCGCGACTTCACGGGCAACCTCAAGAAAGAGTCCATCGCTTTGGCGAAGCATGTTGTGTTTGGTCGCACAGGTTACTTTTCGCTGACCGGCTCGTTTACGCGCGAGTTCGAAGGAAAATCGAACGACACGCTCGGTGCCCTCTTCGGTGATGGCCTTGAGAGCGTACCGACCAACCCCCATTTCGTGGACAAACCCTTTGATGTTGCGTCCGGTAAGCGCGAGCGGAGCCAGATCAGTGAGTTGTCCTTCGGCACCGATGTACAGATCTTCGAGATTCTCGCGAACGATAACGAAGTCGATTCCTTCGGGATGTGCTAGGGGACTCGCGCACCCGGCTAGATATCGACAAGGACGAACGTTGGCGAAAGTTTCCTTGCCCCATCGTAGGTACATGAGAGCAGCGCCAGATTTACCGCTCGTCGATCCGAAAAAGGTGGTATCGGCATTATCGATCAACGCGCGAGCGTCGTCGGGGAAAATAGATCCTGTCGTGGCTTCAGAGGCCTCTCCGACGACGGGGTAGACCCACTCCAAACCGATGTTGAGCGACTGCAAGAGAGCGATGACGGGCTTCATGGCTTCTGGAGCAGCATCGTCTCCTTCGATCACGGCGATGGTTTTAATCATCTCGATCTCCTTTAGGATTGAGCATTCTGCCGGTCAGACGTACGAGTTAAAAGAAATGATGTTCCCCAGATCCTTCATGATTTTAGTGTTCATGGCTCCATCCGCTGGAATTTATGCGGAACCGCTCTCCATGGAAGATCGTGGGCTCATCGATAGGGCAAGGGCAAAAGCGGGTTCGTCTGAACACGAAATTTGCGCCTATACATTCAGCTCTGACGATGGGCAGACGATGACCCGAGTTCGATTTGATCCGTCGAGCGGAGATAATCCATGGCGATTGTTGGAACGAGGTGGCGAGAAACCTCAGGGCGCCGAAGCAGAAGATTACGAGCCCCCCTCGCAGGCCCGCATGTCGCACCCGGCAAACGTCGATGTTTCAAGCCTCGATAGTGAAGATCTGCATGTGCTTCGTCGTGATCCGGACAGCGTTGTTTTTGGCTTTTCACCGAGAGACGAAAAAGGCGATCTAATCCACAAGAAAGTGTCTGGCGAGTTAACCGTGCGGCGTGCTGACGCCGTCCTTACTTCAACGCTTATAGCGGGGGCGAATTTCCGGCAAGCGGTGGTCATGAAGATGCGTGAATTTCGAATTCAAACCGCTCTCGATTTTGATCCCGAAGTAGGAGCAGTGGTCATGCAAGCGATGGATATGACCATGGAAGGCAAAATCCCACTCAAGAGTATCCAAATGGAATTGCACTTGGAGTTCGGAGATTTCGACTGTCCCTAATTAAGTAAGGACTTAAGCCTGCGTTTGCAGTGCAACTGTATCGGTTGGTGCACCACCCGTTCGCGCCAGATCGAGCGAACGTCTCGGGTCCAACGCGTCACGTATCGCCTCGCCGATAAAAATAAGCAACGTTAATAGGGACGCAAGCGTAATGAATACGAAAATCCCGAGCCAGGGAGCTTGTAGATTAGCCTTTGCCGAGGAAAGTAAGCGGCCAAGAGACGGCGAATCGATCGGTAGACCGAATCCCAGAAAGTCGAGGGCAGTCAGGGACGTAATGGAACCGTTGAGGATGAACGGTAAATAGGTAAGTGTTGCAACCATGGCGTTAGGCAGGACATGGCGTCGCAAGATGGTGGTCTCAGATACCCCCAGGGCTTTGGCGGCCCGAACGAATTCAAAATTCCGGGTCCTCAGAAATTCCGCTCGCACGACGCCGACGAGCGCCATCCAGCTAAATAAGGCGAGAATTGCGAGAAGCCAAAATACGTTTGGCTCGACAATGCTGGCAAGGATGATCAGTACAAACAGAATCGGCAAACCTGTCTGAATTTCCACCAAACGTTGGCCGATGAGGTCGACGAGACCTCCAAAATAACCTTGCAGTGCCCCGACCGTGACGCCGATCGATGAACTGATTAGCGTAAGGCTGAGTCCAAAAAGAACTGACAAACGAAACCCGTAGAGAAGCTTGGCTAACACGTCGGTGGCGCCACCATCCGTCCCGAGGAAATGCACCCCGTCGGGCGGCGACGGTGCTACCTCGTAACTGTAATCGATGGTGTTGAACGAAAACCGAATGGGTGGCCATAGTGCCCAACCGTTTCCTTCGATAAGTTCGATGACGTAGGGGTCGCGGTATTCGGCTTCGGACTCCAATACGCCGCCAAGGTCTGTTTCGGTGTAACGAAACAACATGGGAAAGTGGAGTTCGTTGTCGTACGAGAAAACAATGGGTTTGTCGTTGGCAATAAATTCGGCAAATAAAGACACAACGAAGAGACCCAGAAAGATCCGAAGTGACCAAACCCCGCGTCGGTTTGACTTAAAGATCTCAAGCCGGCGCTGATTTAACGGCGTCATTCTCGGGCCTCGAAATCGATCCGAGGATCAACAAGCGTGTAGACGATGTCGCCGATTAGCTGCATGAGGAGACCGATCAACGTGAAGCAAAACAAGGTCCCAAAAAAGATGGGGTAGTCACGTTTCACGATGGCCTCGTAACCCAGCAGTCCAATACCGTCGATGGAGAAAATCACTTCGATCAGAAGCGCGCCGGTAAACATGAGGCCGACGAAAGCGGCCGGGAAACCGGCGATCACGATTAGCATGCCGTTACGGAAAACGTGACCGAAGAGCACGCGCCTCTCGGTTAGACCCTTGGCGCGCGCGGTCAGCACGAATTGTTTGTTGATTTCCTCAAGAAAACTGTTCTTGGTTAGCATGGTTAGGGTTGCGAAGCCGCCGATCGTGAGCGCTGTTAGAGGCAGGGCGAGGTGCCAGAAATAGTCGCGAACCTTTGCAAGCGGCGACAACTCGTCAAAATTTTCGGAGAACAGATCGCGCATAGGGAACCAATCAAAGTACGTGCCGCCAGCGAAGAACACGATCAACATGATCGCGAAAAGGAATCCAGGGATTGCGTAGGCCACAAATACGGCGGCACTCGACCAAACATCAAACGGCGTCCCATCGCGCACGGCTTTGGCCATCCCCAGCGGAATCGAGATGCTGTAGATAAGTAGTAACGACCAAAGACCCAACGAAACGGAGACGGGCAAACGTTCGGCCACGAGATCGAGCACGGCCTTGTCTTGGAAGTAACTTTCGCCGAAATCGAGCGAGATGTAGTTGCCGAGCATCAACAAGAAGCGCTCATGGGGTGGCTTATCGAAACCGAACGCCTCTTCGAGGCGAGCAACAAATTCAGGGTCGAGCCCTTCGCTACCGGTGTAACCACTCTCAGTCGATGGACCCATGCTGCCGGCCGACGACACCGATGCGGTCGATGACATACTCATCCCAGATGCTTGGATGATGGCCTGTTCGACAGGTCCGCCGGGTGCAAATTGCACGATGACGAAATTGATAACCATGATCCCAAACAACGTCGGGATGATCAGGAACAAACGTCGTAATAGATATCGACCCATGACTACTTGCCCTGAAACTTGTCGACGGCGGTTGCCCGTTCTTGGTCAAACCACCATGTCTGGACATGGGCGGGTCGCGTTAAATTGCCCGCCTCGACCCAGTTGAATCGGTTCCAGTGTGCGAGTCCGATACGCGTTTTGGTCATGCCGGGAACAAAGTAGAAATTCCAGAGCATGACGCGATCAAATGCGCGGATTGCGGCGACGTAATCGGTGTAGGTAGTCGCGGATTTGATGCATTCGATTAAGTGGTCAATGGCTGGATCACGCATGTTCGACCAGTTGTTGCCGTACTCGTGTTCCGCGGTCGCGCTGCTAAAGTTGTTTGAGATCAGGTGGGTGGGCGTGTAATCCGGAAGAAACCAGATGGCGCCACCATCGAAGTCGCCCGAGCGCATGCGAAATAACCAGTTGGATATTTCTGGTGACTTAGCCGTGGAGGTGATACCGAGTCGTTCTATGTTTAGCATGTACGGGAATAACGAACCGGCCCGCCCGGGCGAGACGGCGACGCGCCGAACGTGGAAGGGTTCCCGAGTTTGGCCGTGGACAAGCTTGCCGTTTTCCATCACCCAGCC
>CAXDSX010000176.1:0-4900 GCA_963992075.1 uncultured Pseudomonadales bacterium
TTTTTTCAAGCAGAAGACGGCATACGAGATCAGCCTCGGTCTCGTGGGCTCGGAGATGTGTATAAGAGACAGCCTCGTAACTAACGATTAAGGCGCGACTGTTGACGAGAAGTTCCGCGCCAAGGCTTAACACGACGATAACGACCAAGGTCAGGGCAGACCAATAACCTCTTTTGAGACTTCGAAATCGCTCCAGTTGCCGCTGCGTGAGCGGGTTTAGTTGGGGTCGTAATTTCAAGAACCGTTCTCGCCGAATTTCACACGAGGATCGACAATTGCGACGCAGATGTCCGAAAGAATATTGCCGACGAGGAACAGCAGGGATGAGATTACTAGAATTCCCATGACCACCGGATAGTCCCTCTCGACGAGCGATTCAAATCCGAGCAAACCGAAACCGTCGATGTTGAAGATCTTTTCGATTAGGAATGAACCGCTAATGATGACGGAGATCAATTGTCCAAATGAGGTGGCGACCGGGATGAGGCTATTGCGTAACGCGTGGCGAAACACCGCACGTTTGAAGGGCAGGCCTTTCGCTATAGCGGTACGAACATAGTCGGACGAAAGATTGTCCATCAGCGAGTTTTTCACCATGAAAGTCATCACCGCAAAACTTCCGGCGAGATAAGCGATCAAAGGCAAAGTTGCATGATACAGAATGTCGATCACCTGGTCGGTGGTGGAAAGTTGGTCAAAGTTATCGCTTACAAAGCCACCCAGTGGAAACCACTCCCAGGCGGATGCGAGCGCGGTCAGTAATGCGATAGCAACGACGTAGCCGGGGAGCGCATACCCGAAAAAGACGACGGCAGAGGTGGCGTTATCGAAAATGCTGTTGTGGCGTAGTGCTTTGGCAATCCCCAACGGTATACAGACGGCGTACGTGAGAATAAGGGTCGTGATTCCGTAGAAAATTGAGATTGGAAAACGATTTTTTATGATGTCCCAGACGGGTTCGGTATAACGGGTCGAGGTTCCCAAGTCGAGTTTCACGACCCGTCCTAGCCAAATGACGTAACTCTCGTGCCAGGGCTTATCGAAACCGTAGTAGGCGCGCAATTCGGCGAGTTGATCCTCGGATAATGCTGCCCCGCCGATGCTGTTCATGTCGATTGTTGCGGCGCTATCTGTCTGGGCCAGAAGCGCTTCGTTCATGGCCCTCTCGATCGGTCCGCCAGGGACGACGCGGGTGACGGCGAACACCAACAGGGTTATACCCAGGAACGTGGGGATAACTAGCAGCAATCGCCGAATGAAGTAGCTTGTCAAATCCGTTGTCCGTTGGATTCGCCAACGCGGTTCTGCTGTGGCGACACGCGTTGACGGTTGGTTAAGCGGACACTATAGGGTGCTCAACCGATTCAGGCCATAAGGCCGTTTGTGTTTGAAACTTCGCATTGGCGCTGCAGACAGGGTGATAAGCTTTGCAAAACTGCATTGAGAGGGTGGACGTTGGTCAACCGTAAGAAAAAGAAATTGCGCTACGGGTTTATTGGCGCGGGCGGAATTGCGGGTACGCATCTGCGCGACCTCAGTCGTCGAGACGACGTTGAATTGGTGGCGATGGCGGATGTTTCAGAGACCAATATGCGCGGATACCAGGATCGGTTCGACATTCCGCACGCGTATTCGGACTGGAAGGAGATGCTTCGGGTCGAAGCATTGGATGCAGTGTCGGTGTGCACACCAAATCGACTCCATGAGCGAGCGGCGATAGATGCAATGAAAGCTGGTTGCGACGTTCTTTGTGAAAAACCGCTCGCCCATTCAGCGAAGGCTGGTGAGCGAATGCTTAACGCATCTCGTGATTTGGGTCGGAAATTGGTTATAGGATTTCAGTATCGATTCAACCCTCGAACTCAGTTCCTTCGTGCGGCCGCTGATGATGGGCAATTTGGAAAGATACTGTATACCCGGGTCAAAGCCTTACGTCGAAGAGGCATCCCGAATTGGGGAGTGTTCGGACAAAAAGAGCTCCAAGGTGGCGGGCCGCTGATCGATATTGGCGTACACGTTCTCGAAATGGCGCACTACACGATGGGGTCACCGGAGCCTGTGTCTGCATCAGCCGATGTGTTCACCTACATCGGGAATAAGCCGTCGAACCGTGTCGAGTCGGCATGGAAGGGCTGGGACTACAAAACGTATACGGTCGAAGATCTCGCGGTTGGCCGGATTCGATTCGAGAACGGTGCGGTCGTTCATATCGAAGCGGCTTTTGCCGCACACATCGAGAAAGACGATTGGGACTTTCAAATTATGGGTGAAAAAGGGGGGGCAACCTGGGATCCACCGAGAGTTTTTCGCGACCAGGCTGGTCACATGGTCGACACATCCCCCGGTTGGCTCGCGGAGGAGACCTTCCAGGGAATGTTTACCCGGAAAATGAATAACTTCGTTGATCACTGCCTCTACGAAATGCCGACACTTGCACCGGCCGAGGACGGTCTTGCGGTTCAACGCATGCTTGATGCCCTTTATCGATCGGCCGAGCGAGGTGGTAAAGACGTTAAGGTGTAGGGTGTTGATTGAGTGAGGCAAATCATTGATAGATTCAGGCTTGTAAACCGGTTCGAAAACACAGGTGTGTCACGCATCTAGGACAGAGCTTGTAACCCCCCAATAGGTTGTGATGGAAGGAAAATAGATATATTCCACGACGGAATGTATCAGTATCCATACAATCCATATTATTTAGTATAAAGTTGCGCTCCTTTCGAGCTTCCAAGGGGCAACTCATGGGTTATATGGAAGAGATTGACGACGTCCGTCGCGGGTTGTTAACGCGTGGACAGGAGTGGGGGGCAATCAACCCCGAATACGTTGTTCGTATGCGTCACCAAAACCGTTTCCGCACGGGATTGGATATTGCCCGTTATACCGCCGACATCATGCGTCGTGATATGGCCGATTACGATGCCGATCCGAGCAATTACACCCAATCGTTGGGGGCGTGGCACGGTTTCGTTGCGCAACAGACGATGATGTCCGTCAAAAAACATCAGGGCTCGCTGAACAAACGGTATATCTACTTGAGTGGGTGGATGGTTGCCGGACTACGTTCACAATTCGGACCGTTGCCCGATCAGAGCATGCATGAAAAGACCTCGGTCCCGGACCTGATCGATGAGATTTATACGTTTCTCACCCAGGCGGATGCACGGGAGTTACAACACCTGTTTGTGGCACTCGATGAGGCGCGTTCGGCGGGTCACGATGTCTCCGAACCTATCGCTAGGATCGATAATTTTGAAACACACATCGTGCCGATGATTGCAGATATCGACGCGGGATTTGGGAACGAAGAGGCCACCTATTTACTGGCGAAGAAGATGATCGAAGCGGGAGCTTGCGCGATTCAGATCGAGAATCAGGTATCTGACGCCAAACAGTGTGGGCATCAAGCAGGCAAGGTCACGGTTCCTCACGAAGACTTTGTCTCAAAGTTGCACGCGATTCGCTATGCGTTTCTCGAGCTTGGGATCGATAACGGCGTGATCGTCGCCCGTACCGATTCGTTGGGGGCTGGACTGACGCAGAAGATACCCGTCTCGCAGGAGCCGGGCGATCTGGGACATCAGTACTGCGAGTTTCTAAAGACATCGCCCGTTAGCGATCCCAACGAGCTGAAGGAAGGGGACATGGCCATCCGCCAAGATGGCGTGTTGTGCAAACCGGAACGCTTGGATAACGGGCTCTATGCGTTCAAGGACGACACCGGGTTTGACCGCGTGATCCTTGATTGCGTCACGGCACTTGAACATGGGGCCGACTTGCTCTGGATTGAAACTGAACGACCAAACCTAGATCAGATCGGTGGCATGGTCGAAGCTGTGCGCAAGATTCGTCCGGAGGCTAAGCTGGTCTACAACAACTCCCCGTCCTTTAACTGGACGCTGAAATTCCGAGAACAAGTCTACGAGGATTGGAAGGCTGCAGGTAAAGACGTGTCTGCATATCCGGATCCCGGGGCGTTTGAGAAAGGTTTGATGGATGAATCCATGGACGAGACCGAACTCGCGCAGGAGGCCGATCAGCTAATCCAGAACTTTCAACGCGATGCTTCTCGTGAAGCTGGGG
The DNA here is from genome assembly GCA_963992075.1 of uncultured Pseudomonadales bacterium. Lineage (GTDB taxonomy): Bacteria > Pseudomonadota > Gammaproteobacteria > Pseudomonadales > Azotimanducaceae > UBA11889. The sequence goes on from CAXDSX010000176.1 coordinate 4,084, forward strand.
TTTTTCATCACCTCATCACCTTGCCGACGTATCACGAAACGGCGCTTGGGGTTGATATGTTGTCCGAAGGCTATTTTGGCGACCTCGGGATGCTCGCTTACGTCAAAGGGATTCAGCGTCAAGAGATCCGACGCGATCTTGCTTCCGTCAAGCATCAGGACTTGGCCGGTTCGAATATTGGGGACGACCATAAGGAGTACTTTCTTGGCGAGAAAGCATTGCTCGCAGGTGGTGCCGCGAACACCATGACCCAGTTTTAGGAGGCGTGTCGATACGCCTCTAACGTTTTTTATGGCGGGATTGATCGATCCACAACACCTTCATCCGTGATGGCAAGGTGCGTGAGTGAAGGATCGTCGTGCAGCATTCGCCACGAGACCATGTCCGTTGCGGACTGGATCATTTCCGCCCTGTAGTTGGGATTGTTCGCCACGTTTTGGGTTTCGTTCGGATCGTTCTTCAGATCGAACAACAGCGGTGGCAGCGATGGGAAGTGTACGTACTTCAGGGTCTCGCTCCGCACGACGTTCAACTTGCATTCTCTTTGAGACAAGCCCAAAGACGATTCACTTTGTGTCCCGCTGAAATCAAATTCCCAATGAGCTTGGGACCGCCAAGAAGCAGGCAATTGGCCCGCTTTGGTCGCCGGGAGTAGTGATCGGCCGTCACATTGAAGCGGGATCTCAAGATCCAACCAGTCAAGGATGGTGCTCATTAAATCAACGTTCTCCGTAAACTGATGAATGCCTGTCTCTTATACACATCTGACGCTGCCGACGAATAGAGAGGTGTAGATCTCGGTGGTCGCCGTATCATT
>CAXDSX010000177.1:0-4875 GCA_963992075.1 uncultured Pseudomonadales bacterium
ATATCGAACGTGACTTCGTCAAATTCTTCGTTCAAAAACCCCGAACGAAGTTCTTCAATGTCCGTTTCCAAACCCGTGATCCCCTACTCCTCGAAATGACCATCGATACTACCATCCCTAACATCTTTCGTTCTCAGTGCAAGGTCCGTGGAAGCTCTCGTTCCAGGTAGGTAATCGCTTTTCGAATATCTTCGAAATTGGGATTGAGACGCACGGCCCTCTCGAACGCGACCACGGCGCTACTAACATCGCCGGCACGCATGCATAGCTGCCCAAAGCCGCTGATCGCGCCAAAATGTCGCGGTTCGAGCTGCAGCGTTCGTTGGATATCCTCCATGCTTTCGAGATCGCGTTCCTCAACAAACCGCAACGTGGCCCGCTTATTCCACGCTTCAGCCCACGTCGGCCATCGACGAACCATGCGGTTTAATCCTTCGTTCGCGTCAGCCAATGAACCTCGGCTAAGCGCTTCGACAACTTGCTCCATTGCTTCGACGGCTTCCGGTTCCTCATGGTGACACCAAATCTCCCAAATTTCGTTTTCTACCCGTTGGCTCTCTCGACCAGGTTCCATGAGTTGTAGCTTTTCGAAAAGCGATGCGAGTTCACCTTGTTCCTCCGCGTCGGTTGTCATCATGGTGATAAGAATTTGCTCGATGAGCAGAGAAGCAGAATCCAGACTCATAACAATCGACCCGCCAGGCGACCGACGCTGGTGATGATCAACCTCAGATAGGTACTCGGTTTCATCTTTCGCGAGGTCGAGTCAGGCATCGTGACAACGTAGAACAATCAAGTTCCTATTCGCCTCTACGATTAATAGCCAACGGTTTTCTCCGCCATAAGGACATTTACCTCGTCGGGCGTCAAGCCAAGCAACTCGTATAGGACCTGTTCGGTATGCTCACCCAACATCGGCGGTCGGCGCGTAGCCGGCCGGCCTTGTTCTCTTAACAAAACTGGAATCCCCGTGTAGTGGCGCGTGGCTGCTGACGGATGTGAAACCGCCGGGAAAAATCCCGACGCATGGGCGGGTTCATCGGCCGCCATATCGTCACCCGTAACGACCCGCGAACAAGGGACGTCCGCAGTTCGCATGATTGCTTCGACCTCGTCCACGCCTTTGGTCTTTGCCCATTCGCTAAAGCGATCATCAAGCGTATCGAAGGCGGCGATCCGCCCCACCGCCGTCTCGTAAGCGGTATCGAACATCCACGGTTCGTTCAACGAGCTTCGTAAGCGAAACCACTGTGCATCGTCTTCAACGGCGAACGCGACCCAGCGATCTTCGCCCTGCACTTGGTAGCATCCATGAGGGGCCATGTCAGCGCTGCCATTACCCTGCGGCGATATTTCACTATCTTGATAAAACTGCTGCAAGAAACGATCGCCGATCAGATACGCCGCTGTCTCAAACTGGGCGGCTTCGATAAAACGCCCCTGCCCGTCATCCCCGCGTTTGATCAGGGCGGCAAGCAAGGGTACCAAGGCTTGTTTGCCGGCCATGTGATCAGGATGGTTGAGGTTGGTGCCGACCGGATATGGATCGTCCGGATGTGCCCATTGTGACGTGACGCCGGAGAATGTTTGCAGATTCGGGCCGTACGTCTGAAAACCATCGTACACGCCTCGACCCAACCCTTGACTACTTAGGTACACGACATCGGCGCGTACGCTGCGGGCACCTTCGTAGTCGAGACCCCAACGGTCGACAACTCCGCCGCGCATATTTTCCATCACAACGTCGCAATGCCCAGCCAAATCGCGAACTAGGCCTTTGCCTCTGTCGTGTGTCATATCAACGGCGACGCTGCGGGTACCTAAATTCAATTGGTTGAAGCTCGGACAGTTGTTGACATCCATGTAGCCGTTCAGGCCCATCTGTCGGAGAAAATCGACACGGGCCGCCGATTCCACCTTAATCACATCCGCACCAAAAAGACTCAACAAAGACGCTGCCTCCGGAACAACCGCTCCAACCCCCAACTGCAACACACGGGTCCCAACCAATGGTCTGGCTGGATCTACTGTTCCGACGCGAGGCACTATATCTGGACTAGGTTCCTTCGCGATCTCCATGACTTCAGGGTTTGCGTTAGCCAGTGCTGGCGCTGGCACGATAACCGCGTTGTCGTTGGAATCGCCCATCCTAATCGGTGGCCGCATAAGTTCAAGCGTGCCGAATTCAGGATCGTCGATCGACGCAAATAAACCTCGGCCTGCGACGTGCGAATCCTCCCGAAACGCGGTCATCGAGTAGACCGGGGTAATCGTGAGTCCTGCGGATTGGCCGCGCCGGAACATGTCATCAACCCGCATCGTCCGAGTAATCTCGGAACACAGCAGGTAAAGCGCGTCGGCATTTTCCATTCGGAAGGTCAGATCTGCCCAAGGACCACTAACGAGATCCTCAGGACAACCTAGGACGTCGACAAACGCATTCCATTGACCCGGGGTCACGGTCAGGGCTCGAACATAACCGTCAAGTGCTTCGTAGATCGGCAACGCGGCGGCACCAACGCGCGCCGTCAGGGTGCCTTGCCCAGCCGCGTGCATTCCGTATGAATGCAACGGCCGGGTCCACGGTGTAATTGCCGCGACCGCGGCTTCTTCAAACGGAATCTCGTAGCGCATCAAACCGCCACCCCGGCGATACGTCAGGATACCCATGAGCGCCATAATCGCCGCATAAATCGACGTCCCATCCAAAGCCAACCATGACGGTGCGTTGCAAGGTGGTTGATGAGGCCAACCGCTCGATGCCAATCCACCGCTGGCGGCAAAACTCACAATGGAAGAAATTCCCAGTCGACGGCTGTCGGTGATGGTCACGGTCGTTGGCACGGTTTCGGCGTCAAGACACGAAATAAGTTCGGAATCGGCATGCGCAATGAGGACATCCGACCGTTCGATCAATCCATTAAGCAAATCCCTGTCGTCACCGTTCGACGCGTCAATGACGACGCTCTTTTTATTCATGTTGCGCGAAAGGAAGGCGATGCTCCCCCGCGGTGAATCACCGGCTTCGGGAATCCTAGGTTTCCGCTGTCTCGTCGCCGATCCCTGCGGTGGCTCAACCAGGTAGACATCAGCGCCAAGGCCAGCAAGTACCAAGCCGGCGTATTCGGTAAGTGGATGGGCGATTTCGACCACCCGATACCCGCTCAAGAGCGCTTCGCTCATCACCGTGTCTCTCGGTCAGTTATTTAGTGCTATACGGTAAACGTCGGCTGCAGTACGGAACAGGATGTTCTCCTGCGTCTGCCGATCCTGATCACCTAGACACGCTTCAACGTGATCTCTAACGCCCGGATAAAGGCATGTCGGATGAGGGAAATCCGTCTCAAACATAATGTTTCCATTCCCGAGAACGTCGACCGTATGCGCAATACTCCTTTTCTCAAACCAAAACGACGCATAAATTTGCCGTTTAAAATACTCCATGGGGCGGAGTTCAAGACCACCCCGATCCACGAGGTTTTCGTCCATCTGGTACTCGCATGCTTCGAGCATGAACGGCAGCCAACCCACGCCGCTTTCCACCGAAACAAATTTCAACGAGGGAAACCGATCCAACAATCCGCTGAAAATCAAATTGGTCAGGCAACGCATATTGTTCATAAACATCATCGTCGAGACGGCGGCGAGGGAACGATTGTTTCCAAGCCCCTTCCAGGCGGGCAAAGAGGTCCCCGACCCAATGTGGAAATTCACGGGTAATCTACGCTCTTGCGCCACGCTCCACAGTGGGTCCCAAAAACGATCATGCAGATAAGGAAGCTGCCACTGTTCGGGCGCGTCCGTCATCGTGAACCCCGTGAGCGAAAGCTCGTCGTCACATCGTTCGAGCTCTTGCACTGCCAAATCCAAGTCCCAGAAAGGTAACAGAGCCTGAGGATATAGCCGGCCCTTGCCCTCGGACTGCAGATCGGCGACAGCATCGTTGTACGCCGTCACGCAGAAGTTGCGGACCTCCGTATCTTTCACCTGCATGATCCGGCTGCCGGCAAATCCCAGGATATTTGGATAGAGGATCTGCACGTCAAGACCCAGCTCGTCCATTGACGCAAGTCTCGCCTCCGGAAGCGTTGCGGCTTCGGTCATCGCTTCAAAACTATCGAGCGAAAACGTCCCGTAAGTCTTGGCACCCTGCTTATCGATAACGCAAAAGCCTGGCGGACCCAGGGCTAAATCTTCGACCACCCATTGCTGTTTTCCATCGGCATTCAATTCGATACGTGGAGCAACATCCCGTAACTTCGCGGGCGCGCGTTGCAACCACAGATCTTTCGGCTCGGTGAAATGGGTATCAATGTCGATAATGGGGATCTCAGCAAGCGCAGTATTCATTCGATTCTCCCTTGTCGGCCCATCATATTGAGTTTCGCTGATCGCATCGACCACCGCTTCTAAGGTACATTAGCCGCCATGAATCTCGCAAAACCCGCCATCGACGTGGGCTTGTTCGTCGATGGTGATAGCGACGCTGTGCTCAATCACTGGTCGCACACCATTGGTGTACCCTTCGACGAAATGCTTCCGACCGGGGGCGGTGTCCGGCAACATCGACACGAGCTCGGAAATTCCGTGATCAAGATCAACCATTCCCGTGACGCCCTGGATCCCTTGCCGTCCGCCGGGTACCGCGAACTGCTCATTGCGGACGCAACGGTCGCAAGCGTAACCGACGTCACCGATCCTGCGGGCAACGTCGTTAAGTTAGTGCCACCGGGCGCCGTCACGCAACTCCGGCTACGCGTGGCGACACCCAACGCGGCTGAACTTCTAGACTTTTACCGCGAAGCTGTCTCTTATACACATCTCCGAGCCCACGAGACCGAGGCTGATCTCGTATGCCGTCTTCTGCTTGAAAAA
>CAXDSX010000178.1:0-4828 GCA_963992075.1 uncultured Pseudomonadales bacterium
CTACACCTCTCTATTCGTCGGCAGCGTCAGATGTGTATAAGAGACAGGTATCGAGGGTTCGAATCCCTCCCTCTCCGCCAAATTCACAATTAAGTGATTGTTTTGAATGAATAAAAAGTCACGAGACGAAAATTCGCCACCACATTCACCCCCACATTTTCCTTTCACAAGAATTTACGTGACCGGGGTATCAGCGTCCGGAAAATCAGACCTCGCCCTCCGTATCTCTGATGCACTGAGATTACCGTACGTCGAATTAGACGCACTGTATTGGAAGACGAATTGGGTCGGAGCTACCAATCTCGAAATGTCCGACAACCTCCGACATGAACTGTCTAATGACAAATGGGTGATCGATGGCCGACAAGACCTCTCTCACGACACACTTATCGTGCCTCGATCACAAGTCGTCATTTGGCTGGATTTGCCTCTTCACGTAATCACGTACCAGGTAATAAAACGAACTCTCGAACGCGCGACCAAGCGAAGGCGATTGTGGGCGGGTAATATAGAAAATCCATGGCTCGCGATCGTTAACTGGATACGCTTCACTTTTGTTCCGTATTACAGGTTAAGACGCAGTTATATAGGCCAATACCGTGACAGCTCGGATCTTGAGTTTGCACTCATACGTTTGCGAAATCGCAAACAAATAAGGGGGTTCGTGAGCGTGCTGTGAGTCGAAATCCTCCCTCTCCGCCAATCACTTCTCTAAGTGATTGATTAAATTATGAAAGTTTTCCACCTATCTTCTCGGTCTTACTGCCAGTCCTACTGACTGACAAGCAACCGTATACAACAGCCCCGTTTATCAAAGCCGTAGCAACCACCTTTCTTAGGAAATACCTCGCGCTTAATTTCTGTTAGTTTCGTGATCTAAGGAGCATCTGGAATCATCGAAGCGACGTTTTCACTGGGGGAGAGCGTAGGTTTATGAATACACATTAATATGGCGCTACCAGTGAATATACAATCCGCATGTGCGCTACTCGCCCTGGTCGTTAGTTTCACGCTATACCAAGCTGCGACAGCGGATTCTCAGGATCTAACGACGTCTCCGACCTCATTTTCGGTCGATGCGGGATCCACGGGCCTCGAGGTCACCGTTAGTTACGACACCACGCCCACGGGCCTGCAGACCACGGGCGCGGGTATCTCGGTTTTTTACGACAGTGCTTACCTGACTTTTGTTTCGTTAGCCGTAACCTACGATGAAGATCTGACGCAAGCAACGCGCACACCGGATTCGGTCGTTGCAGACTCAGCGAATTTGGATGAGAACAGCGCGACAGATAAGCGCGCGATTATTGCCTATACCAGCTTCACCGGTGCGTGGCCGGACGAGGATGACTCGGATCGACCCCTCGAACTCTTCAAGGTCACCTTCGATGCCGCAAAAGCTAGCTGGACTGGGGAAACGCCGATCAATCTTGTCATTACCTCGGGTGCAGGAGGCTATACGGCGTCCAACCCCACGGTGACGGTCGAATTTCATAAGTGAGACCGCGGATACCGACGGCGACAGTACGAGTAACAATGCGGACACCGAAATCGAATCGTATATTGAGTCAAGAATTACGACCGACGGTTGAAGGAAAATTAATCGATATCCGGTAACAACCCGGGCTCTGTTACCAGGTGAAGCGGTATCCAGAGCCCTCCAAATCCACCTACGCCGAATTCGTGGCGTGCTAAAAAATCAATCTACAGCGTAGCTTGTTACGGCACCGCCACCCGTTTTTCTGCGTTCCGCCAATTCAACCAGCATTTCAGCGTGGCGTTGAGCGGTCAGTCTGTACTGCGTATAAAAAATAACCGAGATGAAACCGAGGGAAGCAATGATAGGACCGTATATCAGCCCCATATTCATCAGCGTTTCCGGAGGGACATCGGCGGCCGTTTGGATATGTGGTCCCACCGGCCAGTTGATTATTTGGAGTGCCCAACCCGCAATGACGGTTCCTAGACCACTGGTTGCTTTCGCCGAGAACGCCACGGCGGCGAAATATGCGCCTTCCTGACGTCGACCTGTTTGATACTCATGCTCATCACACACGTCTGCCATCATCGAACCGTATCCGACATTGGCCTGAGCCGTTGCGAAACCCTGGATCACCTTCACCGCAACAAGGAGTGGCAAAATAGTATTCGTCTCAATCCCCGCAAACGACATCACGTCATCGTTCTCAGGAAACCAGCCCAGTAAGCGAAGGACGACGGGGAGCGTCTGGAAGAATGCCCAGGACAATCCACCCATGATCAGACACGCCTTCTTGCCCCACCAAGCGAATAGAGGAACACAGATCGTCGTGCCAAGAGCGTTGCCGATCGCGTACGCGATTAAAACTGGAAGTATGATCGAGTCGTCCAGCTCCCAAAAGTAGGTAAACATGTAGATATCGAGAGTCGTCGTTACACCTACCATCACGAATACGACGAGCACACCGGTAAACAAAAAACGGAAGTTCCGGTTCTTACTGACCTCCATGAAGTCCCGGCCCATGCGCACAAAGACTTGAACTAGCGATGCACGCACTTGTTCAGGTACTTGAGGTAGATAGGGAATGACCGAACGCGTACCCCACGCGCTCCAGAAAATTGTGCCTCCCATGACAAGCGCAGTGACGAGCGCCCAGGGAGTGTAAGCCGCCGCGTTGAAGCGTCCGACTTCGTCGCCCATCATTGGTGAAAACACAAGAAAAAACGACAGAAGAGCGAAAAGGCCCCCAATATTGGCAAAGAACTGGCGGTACGCGACCAACGCGGTGCGATCCGCAATGTCTTCGGTAATTTCCGCGCCAAGCGCAATGTGTGGGACGTGATACAGGGACATCATGGTCCGAGCGATATTCGTGAACAGGGCCAACCAGATAAAAAGGCCCCATTCAGACGTAACAAGCGGGAAAAACAATAAGAAGAAACATAACGACAAGGGTACGAACGACGCGTACATAAACGGGTGTCGCCGACCATTCTTGGATCGCCAGTGGTCAGAAATGGATCCGGCAAAAACATCGGACGCGGCATCGATGATCACGGCGATCCCAATAGCTGATCCCGCAAGTCCTGGACTCAAGCCGAGAATTTGGCTGTAGTAAAAGAGCAGGAAAAAACCAAGACCCTGCCCAAAGCAACCTTCACCTGCCTGTCCCACACCGAAGGCAAATTTAAAACTGAACGAAAGTTTTTCGGACTTCATATTTTTGTCATCTACTTCACTTCGGAAAAATTGCTCGTGAGCACACCAACCGCACCTTCATATTAGGAGGAACCGAACTAGAAGGAAATGCGAACGGTCACGCTTGCAGCCACTGGATCGATAGGGTGAAACAGCGCGTTATCGACATCTTCAAGATCGTCGGCCAAACGCGTTTCGTAGAAACGGGGAAACGATGGACTCACCCAAATGTTAATCGTGAGGGCGAGGAGTACACCGATGGAAGAGGACACAAGACGGGACACAGAACTTTTACAATAGATTTAGCGAAAAAATAACAACCTTTAAATCAAGGGTTTATAACGTATACCTACTCTATAACTACGACTGAACTAGGTCCCAGCAAGACTAAATTGGACGCTCGATTAATTAAGTCAAGAAGACCTTTTATCTGCCTAGCGATACTTACACTTCGTTTCGCGAGACACGGTAAAGCGTGATCGTTCGACTTTTCACCAGAAATAAGTGTTGACCCCACTGACGATATGTAAGGTACTCCACAGTTCGCATCGTGTTTGGGGAGGACATAAACGTGGCGGAAGCAGTTGTTTCATCGACTAGTAAGGCTGTCACAGTCGCTGACGGTCCAATCGCCGTCACTGGCGCAAGCGGTTACATCGGTTCTTGGATTGTTCAGGATCTCGCCGAACAGGGGTACTCCGTCCGGGCTTGTGTACGGGACATGGCGATCGCCGACAAAGTCGACCACCTGCTTGCAATAAATGATGCAGGTCTCCCAGGCCACGTTGAACTCGCGAGCGGTGATCTATTCAGCCCGGGCAGCTACGACGAAGCCTTTAAAGAATGCAGTGCGGTCCTTCATGCCGGCGCCGCCGTCGGCTATAACCGAGAAACACCCCAAGAGGTCTACGACGGTTGTTTCACTGAGGTCGAACACGTGCTCGAGTCAGCGATTAAAGGTGGATCGCTGAAACGATTCGTGTTCACGAGCTCGTTCGCAGCGGTAGGCCATCCAAGGCCCGAGGGCTACGTATTCACCGAAAGTGATTGGTGCGGTGACAACATCGAAGGCTATCGAGGAGCCTGGACCGAAGACAATATCCCCAAGAATCGAGACATCGCGTACGCCATGGCCAAAGCACGGGCCGAGCGCATGATGTACGAGATGGCCGAAAAAGATGGCAGTTTCGACGCCATGGCGATCCTTCCATTGCACGTGATTGGTCCCCTTATGTGCGCCAACCATGACCAAGGCTGGAGTTGGCAGAACTGCATGAAGTTCATGTGGCTAGGGAAGGACTATAAGAAGTCCCGAGGTGGTCGGATGCTCTGGAATAACGTTGATGTTCGCGATGTCGGTCGAGCTCATCGCCTCTGCGCCGAAAGCACGATCGCAAAAAACGGATCTCGCTACATTTTGTCGGCGACCGACCCGTCAGGCGAACTCTTTACATGGCAATTGCAAGCCAAGATGCAAGACCTGTTCCCCAACATCACCGAGGTAGGTGGCGAGGAAATGGACGGCAACCAACCCGCGGAACATACCTACTGTCTCTTATACACATCTCCGAGACAACGAGACAGAGGCTGAGCTCGTATGCCGTCTTATGGTTGAAAAAAAATCTTGCGGGGGGGGTGGGGGGGGGCGGG
>CAXDSX010000179.1:0-4813 GCA_963992075.1 uncultured Pseudomonadales bacterium
CCATTCGTCTCGGCGCCGTAGGTTTGCATCAACGATTTCACATCGTTGTACCAGACCATGTGAGCGAAATTTCGGCGTTCTGTTCCCAGCGGAGTGATGGGTGGTACCCCAGCCAATGGCCAAACAATGTTCCAGAGGAAGGAGGCATTATTGTTTTTTGATGTCTCCGCGAATTGCGCGTGACGGGCCAGCATCGTTTCCCTATCCACCCCGTCTTTTGGCGAACAACTTTCGACTACAACGACTTTGGTTTCATTAAGCGTTGATTCTTCCACCAGCGGATACTTAAGTTTGCTTGCGTAGAGAGCAACCTTGCAGGACGCCACTGCGTTGATGCCCCGTTGTATTTCCCCTCCGTTGACCGCAAATTCTTCAAGAACCTCGCCCATGTAATCGAAAGGTGCGAAGTTGAGCCAATAGAAATCGGGTCCGTCGGCGATGTCGAACTGCGGGGTTAGTTCCGCCGTCCAACCGTTCCAGTTGGTGTCGTCTTTCCACCGTCGCCAAGGCGCGAGGGCCTGGTCGACATCCGCCATGTCCTTGCCCGAATTCAACGTACAGTAATGCGCCTGCATCGCAACCGTCGGGTTCCCCGGGTTGCCGTGGTTGTCTGCGAATACTGGTGCTAGTGCGACGAAGGTAATTGTTGCAACGACACCCCATAAAGTGCTCATTCGATCCATCGTTATTCTCTTCCTAATAGGACAGCGAAGAGCAACATATCTTTGACGACGGTACAACCATCGTCAGAGTCCGGACGCGGAATTTGGTGGGCCCACCAGGACTCGAACCTGGGACCAATGGATTCACAATCCCAGATCGCATCGATCGTTTCTGGGAAACCCGATTGTTTTCAATCGGTGTGGACTATCTCACCGCCCCAAAGGGCGCGGGACGCTCTTGCCTGTTATTAAGGACACTCGACGATACGAACGATCTTCAGTCCTCAGGTAGTCTCTGCACCTTCCGGCGGTGTACCTCCGGCTTGGCTCAGGATTGCCTTGTCGGCCAAAACCGATTTAGGTTTCCCTGAATTCATCCCGTTCATCTTCCGGCTTTCGCGCGGAAGCGCACCATTTGATGAGTCCACTGCTCTAACCAACTGAGCTATAGGCCCTGCTCGCAAGTGTAACAAGATCGACCAGCGAACGATGAAATTCTGCGAGTCGATGACTAGCTGAGGTAGCTGCGAACGTACGCTGCTAACTCGTCGATTACTATGCGCTGCTGCTCCATCGTGTCGCGATCGCGGACCGTGACGCTTGCATTTTCGAGCGTTTCGAAATCAACCGTAATACAAAGGGGAGTACCGACTTCGTCATGACGGCGGTAGCTCTTACCAATGTTTCCAGAGTTTTCTAGAAGGACGCGCCCCAAACCAAGACTTTGCAGATCGGTTTTGATTGTTCTTGCCTGAGCAACAAGCTCCTCGTGATTCCGTTTAAGAGGAATAACTGCGGCCTTAATGGGCGCAAGATGAGGTTTGAAAGACAGGACCGTGCGTTCCTTACCACCGTCAAGTTGTTCGACACGGTACGCCTCGTTCAGTACCGCCAGGACACCTCGATCGACACCTGCAGAGGGCTCAATGACGTAGGGGACAGTCCACACTTTTTGTTGTTGGTTTTGAACGGCGAGCTTTGCGCTCGACTCGTCGTTCGGCAATACCGTAGCCGAAATATCGAGCTCACTTTGGTTCTTTGTGTGTGAACCAAGGTCGAAATCGGTACGGTTGGCTATTCCTTCGAGCTCCTCTAGCCCGTGGGGGAAACGGTACATGATATCGACGGTGGCCTTGGAGTAGTGTGCGAGTTCACCGGCTTTCACGTGCAGTAGTTCCAGCGCGCTCTTATCCACGCCCTGGTTCGCCCACCAGTCCATCCGTGTCTCGACCCATTTTTCGTGCCACGCTTCGTCGGTTCCCGGTTCGACAAAGAACTCGAGCTCCATCTGTTCGAACTCACGAACGCGGAACACAAAGTTACGGGGCGTAATTTCGTTTCGAAATGCCTTGCCGATTTGGGCGATTCCGAAGGGCAATTGGCGGGACGTGGAATCCAGCACGTTCTTGAAATTAGTAAAAATTTGTTGAGCGGTCTCCGGCCGCAAATACGCGAAGGAACCTCCGTCTTCAACGGGTCCCACGCTGGTTTTGAACATCAGATTGAATGGACGCGGTTCGGTGAGATTGGTGGAACCACAGCCTGGGCATGCAGACGCTTCGACATGGTCGGCTCGCCAGCGCGCCTTGCAGTCACGGCAATCAACGAGAGGGTCGGAGAACGTATCTTCGTGCCCTGAATATTTGAGTACATGCGGATGGGTTAAAACGGCGGCGTCGAGACCTTCAATATCGTCGCGGTCGTAGACCATGGCCCGCCACCATGCCTGCTTGAGATTGTTCTTGAGTTCCACGCCAAGAGGGCCGTAGTCGTAAAGACCTTGCAAACCGCCATAGATTTCGCTGGATTGAAAGATGAATCCACGACGCTTACAGAGAGCGACGAGCTCATCCATGCTGTTTGCTGTCACGTCGAAGGCCTAACGGGCGAGGAGGTTGCGGCAATATACCGCATGGACGGTATGCGCCAAAGTCGAAAGCGGCGTTTAAGTGGTTGGAACGTGACATTCGATATGGACGCGAAGTGTTTGCGTGATCGCAATGAACACGTGCGATTCGTTAGTATGTTTCGACGATCCGATCGTGTCGGAAACTCTTGAAACGAGCGTAATCGCGAAGAAGGGGGATTTTTGCGCGCATATTTAGGGCGGCGATTGCTCGCTCTCATCCCAACGTTGTTCTTCGCAAGTCTCATCGTATTCATTTCAATGCGACTGATTCCTGGCGATGTGATCGATCTGATGCTCGCGCAGAACGACATCGTCACGGGCCAAGATCGAGCAAAGATCGAAGCGGCACTCGGGTTGGATCAGCCGGTGTACATCCAGTATTTCCGGTGGATCGGCGATGCGCTTACGGGCGATTTAGGCAGCTCGCTATGGCAGAACGTGCCGGTGACGGATCAACTGTTGGTTTCGTTACCTATCACGTTCGAACTAGGACTTTTGGCCCTGATCGTGGCTCTGTCCGTATCTATCCCGATAGGCGTGTATTCGGCGATGCGGCAAGATACTGCGGGCGATTACGTCGCGCGTTCTTTTTCGCTGCTCATGCTTGCGATTCCGAGCTTTTGGCTTGGCACACTGGTGATGGTGTTCCCTTCGGTATGGTGGCGATGGGCCCCTGAGCTTGAATACATTCCTTTTTTCGACGACCCAATCACGAATCTCAAACACATGATTATCCCGGCGATATTGCTTGGGTTATCGATGTCTGCAGTCACGATGCGAATGACCCGTACGATGATGTTGGAGGTTATGCGGCAAGACTACATTCGTACAGCGCGGGCCAAAGGCGTCGGTGAAAAATTGTTGGTCATGCGGCATGCCCTACGCAATGGATTGATTCCCGTGATTACCTTGATCGGCTTACAAGCACCGTTATTGATCGGTGGTGCGGTGATTTTGGAACAGATCTTTGTCGTTCCTGGCATGGGCTTATTGCTGCTGGAGGCGGTTTTCCAGCGGGACTATCCGGTTATTTCCGGCGTGTTCCTCGTTGTTGGCGTTGGCGTGCTCGTCATTAATTTGCTGGTCGACTTAAGTTACGGGTGGCTTGACCCGAAGGTACGCCACGAATGAGTGACCTTGGTTTAACTCAGGTATTGCCAACCCACGGCAAGCGGTCCGCCTTTATCTCATTTAACGAGCGTTTAATCCGCGAAAAGCCCCTGGGTGCCGTCGGAGGTGCCGTATTTCTGCTGTTTATGTTTTGTGGAATTTTTGCGAACTTTCTCGCGCCTTTCGAAATGAACTACACGGATCTTACCCAGCGGTTGCAGCCGCCGTCGTTAGCGTTCCCCTTTGGCACGGACCATCTCGGCAGAGACGTGCTGTCGCGTGTGTTAATCGGGGCGCAAATTTCCATGATCGTGAGCTTTCTTGCGGCGGGACTCGCCACCGTAATTTCAATTGTGATTGGCGTCCTGTCGGGGTATTTCGGGGGCAAACCGGACATGGTCATGCAACGGGGAGTGGATGCGTGGATGACGTTTCCGGACCTGGTGCTTTTGATCGTTATTGTGTCAGTCGTTGGTCCTGGGATACCGCAGATCGTGGTTGTACTTGGTTTGCTTTATGGAATTGCGGGTAGCCGCATTGTTCGCGGCGCCGTTATTTCAGTCAGGGAAAACATGTACACGCATGCGAGTCTTTCCATCGGAGCGCCGACTTTTCACATACTGCGAAAGCACATACTCCCAAACATCATGCCCGTGGTAATCGTTCTTTTTACCACGCGTATTGGCGCCGTGATTCTGGCGGAGGCGGGGTTGTCGTTTCTCGGCCTTGGCATACCGCCGCCTGCTCCGACGTGGGGCAGTATGCTGAGCGGCACCGGACGTACATACATGTACCTTGGTCCTTGGCTCGCCCTTGCGCCAGGACTGTGCATTACCGCTGTGGTGTACGCGGTCAATGTCTACGGCGACGCGTTGCGCGATTTGCTCGATCCGCGCATGCGGGGGAGTCAATAGATGAGGACCAAGACGCGACAGATTCAACTGCTACTGATGATCACTTCAGTGGTGGAAATACTCGGGTCGGGTGAGATCGTCGCCCAAGAAAGGCCGCAGTACGGTGGTGAGCTTAATATCGGTACGGTTTATGTCACGTTGTCAGCGCTGTCCTGGGACTGTCTCTTATACACATCTCCGAGCCCACGAGACCGAGGCTGATCTCGTATGCCCTCTTC
>CAXDSX010000180.1:0-4806 GCA_963992075.1 uncultured Pseudomonadales bacterium
CCGAGATCTACACCTCTCTATTCGTCGGCAGCGTCAGATGTGTATAAGAGACAGATATCGGTACGGTTTATGTCACGTTGTCAGCGCTGTCCTGGGATCCGGTCGACTGGACCTGGAAATCGAATCACGATGTTGGCCTCGTCCGAGAACAGCTTTTCTCGGGCGATTTGAACAAAGGCGTTCGTCGGGGTGGCGATTACACGTTCGTTGCCGAAGCCTATTTGCCGACGGAGGTTCTTCGCGGTGAATTGGCGGAGAGTTGGGATTGGGAAGACGGGCTAACGCTGGTCGTGAATCTCCGCCGAGGGGTGATGTTCCCCGAAAAACCCGGGGTGATGGCTGCAAGGGAATTTGTCGCCGATGACGTGATCTACCCCTTCAATCTGGTCAACAACAGCCCAAAGAAGGCGCAACAGGATTATTGGGATTACATCGATAGGCTGGAGGCACGGGACGATCACACACTGGCGTTCCACTTCAATCAATACAACGCCGAATGGGCTTATCGATTTGGCTATGGATACCAGTCGTCGATTACGGCTCCCGAGCTTGAGAACGTGGATGCCAAGGATTGGAGGAATCTACTCGGTACCGGACCCTTCGATTTGTCACGTTACATTCACGGCAACTCGCACGTCTATACAAGACGCGACACGTATTGGGA
This sequence comes from uncultured Pseudomonadales bacterium, assembly GCA_963992075.1. Lineage (GTDB taxonomy): Bacteria > Pseudomonadota > Gammaproteobacteria > Pseudomonadales > Azotimanducaceae > UBA11889. Next base: position 665 of record CAXDSX010000180.1, read on the forward strand.
TCACGAAGAATACCAGGGTGTGCAATATCGGCTCCCTTATGTCGATCGGGTGAAGTACCGAATCATCAAGGACGAAGCCACGTATTTAACGGCGTTGCGGACGGGGAAGGTCGACATCCTTGAATCGATACGCTGGATTGCCGTCGACCATCTCAAGGAAACCACGCCGGAGCTTACGTGGTCGCGGTGGTTAGGGATGACGGGGAATTTCATCGCGCTTCGCCTCGACCATGAACCGTTCAAGGACCATCGGGTGCGTCGAGCGCTCAATTTGGCCGTGAATCAAAAAGAAATCGTTGACCTGTTTTACGGGGGTCATGCGGAACTCATGGCGTATCCGCAGCATCCTGGGTTTGGGGACTATTTCCAACCGCTCGAAGAGATGCCAGGTGAAGTACAAGAACTCTTTACCTACGACCCCGAAAAGGCGAGAGCTCTGCTCCGAGAAGCCGGTTACCCGAACGGATTTGCGTTCAAGGTTCAGGTTTGTTCTTGCAGTCCGAGCAACATGGACCTCCTACCTTTGATTGAATCCTACCTTGGCGATATTGGCGTCAAGATCGAAATCCAGCCGATGGAATACGCATCGTTTTTGTCGGCCATGACAACGCGTACGCACGGACCCGGTTATTTCATGAATAACGGCCACACCAATCCGACCACCTCGCTGCGCAAGTTCATTACCGGACACAAGTGGAATCCGGCGCTGCTTGAACGCGAGCAATTTGATGCCGAGATAAAACGTTTGATGCGTATGCCGAAGGAAGAGGATCGAATTCAGCTCGCTCGCGAATTGACGGTCGACTTGCTGGCTTTTGCGCCTTATATCTGGCTACCGACGGAGTATGTCTATACCGCTTGGTGGCCTTGGGTGAAGAACTACGCCGGTGAGTTGAGGGCGGGCGCTGTCCGCCCCGGCCCGATTTATGCGCGGATCTGGTTGGATCAGGAGCTCAAAAAGGAATTGGGGTTCTAGATGAGCGCCGACTCCTTGTTGGACATCAAGGACTTGTCGGTGAGCTTTCGCACGGATCGAGGCAAAGTTCGGGCGGTCAGCGACTTATCGTTATCGGTGAAATCGGGCGAAACACTTGCCATCGTTGGCGAAAGTGGCTCGGGCAAAAGCGTCACGGCGTTATCGATTCTGCGCTTACTTGGTGATAACGGAACGATTGACGACGGTCGAGTGGTGTTCGAGGGACAGGATTTACTTGCCTTGAGTGCCGACGAAATTCGACAAATCCGGGGCGATCGCATTGCCATGATTTTTCAAGAACCGATGTCGTCGTTAAATCCGGTCCTGACTATTGGGAAGCAAGTGGCGGAACCCATTTGCTTGCATCGTGACAAGGATTGGAACGAGGCCATGGAGATGGCGGGTAGTTTACTGGCCAAGGTCGCGATTCCTGATGCGAAGGAGCGACTTGACGACTATCCCCACCAATTTTCTGGCGGGATGCGCCAGCGTGTCATGATTGCTATGGCGTTAGCGTGCCAACCGCGGTTGATCATCGCGGACGAACCAACAACAGCGCTCGATGTCACCGTTCAAGCACAAATTCTCGCGTTGTTGAAAGAACTGACGGAACAGTCTCAAGCTGCATTGATACTCATTACCCATGATCTGGGTGTCGTGGCTCGTTATGCAGATCGCGTTGCGGTGATGTATGGCGGAAGGATTGTAGAAATGGCGGACGCGAAAGAGCTCTACACGAATCCAGCACACCCATATACCGTCGGTTTGATGGCGTCCATCCCGGGTATCGAAGGCGATGCCGGTACACGGCTGATCACCATTGACGGACAACCACCGGACCTCGCGTATCTTCCGCCGGGATGCGCGTTTGCGCCCCGATGTCAGCACGCTCACGAAGCCTGTCGGAGCGGGATCCCAGCCCTAGAACCGGTGCTACAAACACCAAACCATCGCAGCGCTTGTATTGGCTACCCGGAATGAACTTGGCGACGAATGAAACGGCTTTGCTCAGAGTCGATGACCTCAAGGTTCATTTCTCTCTGACTGAGGGCTTCATGCAGAAGGAGGTCGGAAGCGTTAAAGCGGTGGACGGTGTGTCTTTTGAGCTGAGGCGAGGCGAGACGTTTGGTCTGGTGGGCGAAAGTGGGTGCGGCAAATCGACGACGGCGCTTGCTGTGTTGCGAATGCAACCCCTGACCGGCGGATCAATCGAGTTCGAGGGGAATGACATCACGCGACTTGAACCACACCAAATGCGCCCGGTCCGACGTCGGATGCAGATGGTTTACCAGGATCCTTTCGGTTCGCTGAATCCGCGGATGCAAATTCGCGACATTATTGGTGAGCCGCTGCTAGTCCATGGTCTTGCGACTGATCGACGAACATTTCGAGGGAGGGTCGATGAACTGATGGACATGGTAGGACTACTGCCAGACATGTCGGATCGCTATCCGCATGAGTTTAGCGGAGGTCAACGCCAACGTATCGGTATCGCGCGAGCGCTGGCATTGGAACCAAGCCTTATTATCTGCGATGAACCTGTGTCAGCGTTGGATGTCTCGATTCAGGCGCAGGTTTTGAACCTCCTGATGGACTTGCAACGGGAACTTGGTCTTACGTACCTATTTATTGCACACGATCTTTCTGTAGTTCGTCATATCAGTGACCGTATTGGCGTGATGTATCTCGGGCGCATCGTGGAGATTGCGGGCCGTGACGAACTATTCGCTCATCCGAAACATCCTTATACGCAAGCGCTGCTGGCTTCGGTTCCGCTTCCCGATCCGGCTTTGGAGGAAACGCGTTCTCAGCAGTTGATCGTCGGCGAAGTACCGAGCCCCAAAACCCCTCCACCGGGGTGCCACTTCCACCCCCGTTGTCCCAAGGCCATGGACATTTGCCGGGAGGAATCACCATTGCTGAAGTCGAATCGGGATGCATTAATGCCAAATCATCGGGGCGAACCTCGGGTTGCTTGCCATCTACACGACGCCTAGTCCTTGGTGGGTGACATCGGGAAAACAGGGGGGTACTACCACCAAATGAGTTACGCTAGCCCTATCTCGGATCGTGAGGCGGGCATGAACGATCGTTATTTTGTCGAAGGTCGAAATCGAGCGGCTACGCTCGATAACCGTGGCGCGTTGATTCTTGACGACGAAGGCCGTTTAGATAAAGAAATCCTAGAAGCATACTGGCGATGTGGCTTTTACGTCTTTGAACGAGCGCTTTCCTCGACTGAGCGTGACGAATTGGTCTCGGATTTTGAGGCGTTACTCGATCGCTTGCCTATGGATCGCGAGTCAAAGGTCGACCATCAAGGTCGGCCAGCCGCAGGCATAGGTTTTACGAGGCCGAGCTTTCGTTTTGCAAAACCTCTTTCGGATCCGCATGGCGGTAGTGGCCTCGGTGGAGGCCGATACGAGTCGAAGATGACGGAACCAAAGCCACCAGAAGATGCTCCCGACGAAGTGTTGTTGAATATTTCTGGGTGCCTGCAGCTGATGGACGCGTGCCTTCGACTTTACGGGCACCCACAATTACTTCGAGTGGCGGAAGCAATTAATGGGCCAGATTTCACGCCTTTTACCGACACCATTTGGGTAAAACAAGCTGGACTTGGTCCTTCTGTCGCCTGGCATCAAGACGGCACCACGCATTGGGACAACCCCGACCTCGACCGTGGGACCCACGGATTTAATTTCATGGTGCAGCTTTATGACACGACCCCCGAAAACGCTCTTTGGGTGGTGCCGGGAAGCCATGCCCGAGGAAAAATTGACATCAAGAAAAAGGTTGAAGAGAACGGGTCGGACCAGTTACCCGATGCGGTGCCGATGCTCATGAAAGCGGGCGACGTAGCCATTTGTAATCGTCAGGTTCTGCACGGTTGTTTCGCGAATGCGTCTGCTGCTAAGCGGGCCACGTTTGTGTTTGGGTTTCACCGAAGGTCCTCAGTATTAGGTGTGCAGGGATGGGCAAAAAATCCTTATGACGCAGACTACGTGACCACACGTTCCCGAATCATTCCCATTGCCGTCGACGCGCGCTCTCAACACTTTGACGATGAAGATCCGTACGTTTATGTCCCGTTACGGCACGAAAGTCACCCTGTCTCTTATACACATCTCCGAGCCCACGAGACCGAGGCTGATCTCGTATGCCG
>CAXDSX010000181.1:0-4791 GCA_963992075.1 uncultured Pseudomonadales bacterium
ATTACGGCATACGCGATCAGCCTCGGTCTCGTGGGCTCGGAGATGTGTATAAGAGACAGTTCTATGGCAGTTGAGCATGGTCGAGATAATGTCAGAGTGAATTGTATAGCACCTGGACATATATACACTCCTATGGTTGCAGGTGATATATCCGCTGACATGAGAGATCTCAGACGTAGGGCTGCTCCGCTAGGTCTAGAAGGCACAGCCTGGGACGTAGCGTGGGCTGCAGTTTTCCTTAGCAGCGATGAAGCACGGTGGGTTTCAGGCGTTGTCCTGCCAGTTGATGGTGGTCTCTTGGCAACCACACCGTTGGCAATGTTGCCTCACTTGCGATGACACATCGTTATTTACGTGATCTGCAGTTTATGCACCCGCAAGCCTTTTCTGTGCGGAACAGATCCTTGAATAGAACTGAAGCAAGTTCGTTCTGAGTACAGCCCAATGTGGTTCCGGTTGTGAAGAATTCACCCATGCGCCGTATACGATCCTCTTCCTCTGAAGTATCGAGTTCTTCTCCGTCGAAAATACGCTTGGCGTAATTCACCGTCGACCGAACGCGCAACACGGTAGCTACGGTAACTACCCTGCTGATGTCTGTATACGCTCATTGGTTATTGCAGTCTGTATCAACTCCCCCGCAATCATCGTACATCAGTTCTAACAAAGTGCACGAAGAAATTTATGTGTTTTTATAGCGATTCTCTATTCAGGAAAACTACCTCTAGGCGCGCTAATTCAGTTGAACGTCCGTTCGAGGACTTGTCGCTTCAGAGGCTTTCCTTGCCTATCCCCCTGTTTCACCAAAGGGGTATGATGGCCAAAGCGAAAATTTATCGGAGACCACACGATGGCAACTCGTCGATCTTTTGTGAACCAGCTCGCGATGCTGGGAGCCGGTGGATATGCCTTACTCAAGAACGGAAAATATTCTGTTGCGCGCGCAGCGGCTGCCACCACCGGTGCCGAAGGGTGGCCGGAAATGTCCTACCGTACGCTAGGACGAACCGGTTTCAACGCGAGCCGGCTGGTCTACGGATGTGGCGCCGCACTCACAAAATCCCCCGCCGACCACTTACTCAACTTGGCCTTGGAGAAAGGCGTCAACGTATTCGACGTTGGGTACAGCCAGTATTACGGAAAGGCGGAACAGCATTTAGCTCCATTTATTCGGTCCCACCGAGATAACATTTTCGTTATCTCCAAAGCGCCCGCGCCTGTTCGCGCTGATGCGGATGAAGAAGTCTCCGTCGCCGATGCGAAGCGTGCGGCAGCGACTTGGTCACAGTTGATGAATCAAAGTCTGACCGAGCTCGGGCAAGACCATGTGGACGCATATTACGTGATGGGTAGCAACAACCCGAGTCTTTTACGGAGCGACGAAATACGCCTCGCGTTCGAGTCCGCGCGTGAAGCGGGCAAAGTGACGTACCTCGGCGTCAGCACCCATGAGAATGCCCAAAACGTGTTGGCTGCAGCGGTAGAAACCGGCTGGTACGACCTCGCGATGATCGCGATCACTCCGGCAGGTTGGTACGACTGGAACAAACGTTCCATTCTTGACGGTAGCCCCGACATGACTTCGTTAGGCCCGCAACTTGGCGCCGCACGCGATGCCGGAGTCGCGCTCGTGGGCATGAAGGCTGGCAGGCTCCTTGCCGGCCGGTGGTACGCGGGCGGCGGAAATGCCAAAGCGTTTGACCGTTATTACGGTAGTAAGTTACTGACGTCCGATCTCACCGACTTTCAGCGCAGTTACGCATACGTGTTGGAGCACGGTTTGGACGTAGTCAACGCGGACATCCAGAATTTTGGAATCCTTGAGCAGAATTTCAAAGCAGCAGCGCTATCCGGAGGTTATTTCGTCTAGAAATCTGGCCGTTCCGATATGCCGGTCCCTTGATGAATCTAGGCGCGGTTACGGCCCAGCAATGTGCCGTCGAATGAATGCCACCACCTCGACCGACAAGTCGTCCGTCGCGTTTGAAGGCTGATAAGCAAAAGCGTGCGGGAGATCGGGTAGGTATCGGTATTGCACTGATCCATTTCGTGCTTGATAAGAAGAAACCAGGTCAAGTGTCATCGCCTCTGGAACATTCGCGTCTTCCCCAGGCTGCACAATCATGACGGGGGGGACATGGGTGGCTTCATCATTCCGCAAGATTCGTTGCACACTCGCGTTCTGCATTTGATCCAGCGAGCCAAAATAGCCGTCGTGTGCAGCTACTAGCTCGTCGCGGCCGCTTTCTTGCGCATAACGATATCGCACGGGCGGATCGGATACTGGCCACAGGGCCACTACGTATAGGACTTCCGCCGAGCAAAATCCTTCATCCTCGTTTTCTCTCGGCAAAATCGGCGTCGTCATGTGTTCGGGTACATCCGGCTTCAGTGCAGTCAACAAAACGAGGTGACCCCCCGATGAACTACCAATAAGTCCCAGCGTATCGGGATCTATCTCCAACTCGTTGGCATGCACACGTAGATACCTGACGCCAGCCGCGATATCGGCCGACGCGGTCGGATGCTGAAAATCGGGACCGCAACGAAAATCCAAAGAAGCGACCAGCATCCCTGCCGCGGCTAGTGCCTCGCACATCACCCATGGTGTAGTTCGATCGTTGGACGTCCAGGCCCCACCATGGACCATGACAATCCCATGCCCACTAGCCTTAGGCGGACGGAATAGGCGCATGAGTAAATTACCGGTGTCCGGGCATGCGTATGCGATGTCGGTTGCCTGGATCTTGCTCACTTTCTAGTCCCGATGCAGCTCCGCAATACCAATCCCGGCTTCGCCCGCGACCGCATAGAGAAGATAAAGACGGCCGTTCTCGGTAAAAATCGCTGGATCGCGTAGCTGGTTGACGTGGCCATACGCGACACTTCGAATCGATGGCTCAAGAGGTGCTTCAGCACCTTCCCATGTTCGTTCGGGGCGCAAGACGTCGACGGGTTCAGACACTTCCCACGAGGTAAACGGCCGGCCGATATCGATCGTCGATGCGAGTATGCGTTCAGGTGCATGACCAACCTGAGTCCAGAAGACGTGCAAGACATCCTCGTTCACCCAGAGTCCAAAGTGCCGCATCTCTGGATTGAAAAGTCGGGGACCTTCCTCGAAACCCACTCCATGACGGTTCTTTCTATACAGCTGACCGGGCATTGCCATCCCGTAGGTATTTCCACGATGTTCAAATACTCGGAAGTAGCTACGAGCTAAGGTTTCCGGTCGCGCCTCGAACACCACGCCATCGAGCGACGTCGCTACCCGAGTTAACTGCATACCCGGAGACTGCAATCCGTGAAAATACATCACGATCCGTCGATTATCCTGATCTACATGGACATCGGGCGACGCAATGTGCGGTGTCGTTAGTTCCAAACGAAGATCATGAGGAAGACGAGTTTTATTTTGTGCGGCACGACTTTGATGCGATTCAAGTATCTCGTCATCAAGTTCCAACGGTTCAGTCGGAAAATAGGACTGTTCGAGCTGCAGGCTACCGGGGACATGTACGATCCACGGCCCGGCCAGTTCGTCGGCGTACGCAAGTCGAATATACCGACCTTTATGATCTGCAAAATATAGGTAGTAGTTACCCAACCGATTCGAGATCCATGGCGGTACGGCAACGAGAGAAGGCCCTTGAATATTCTCTCCGATGCTCGGGTGCGTCGACGCATCGATAATCGGTGCGTCGATTAGTCGCTCAGCCCGCCATTTTCTTACAGTCAACAACAGCTCCTCACGGTTTTTCTTCTTGCCAGGGAACGCCCAGAGAGCATTCAATGCATTAACCCATAGGGTGGCAAGGGCCTGCAATGGCAGACCAAGAGAGCGCCAGAGACATACCAACCGCGGTACGGGAAGTGTGCTCATGGTTACCGGAAGCCCGGGAAAAGAAATCGCACGGCATGCCGACATTCCACGTACGTGGTAAGAACTTCGCCATATTCAGTGTCAATCACCACGGAAGTGGACAAGTCGCGCTCTGGTTGAATGCACCGAACGGTGCCCAGGCTTTCTATTGCGATGCCGAACCCGAACATTATTTTCGGCCACCTTACGTAGGTCCAAGGGGTTGGCTAGGCTTGAATCTAGATCGAGGACTTAGTTGGTCGAAGATCGCAGATTTAGTTCGACACGCATACGAGGAATCGGCACCCGCCGACCTTGTAGAACAGATCGGCAAAACAATTGACATCGAGCCACCCGATCGCGATATGGACCCCCAAGATGTGGATTCGATGAATAGCGCAGGGGCTCAGGCGAAACTCAAGGTCCTACGTAATCTGTGCGAAGCACTGCCAGAAGTCTCCGAATCCAGGCGTTTCGGTCGACCGGCCTGGAAAGCCGGTACAAAAACGTTTTGCACCGTGACGACGCGTGTTAAACGGCTGAAGTTGGATACCTGGGTGGGGCCCGAACTTCAAGCAACCCTCACCGACGATCCTCGATTTCAAATCCCCGCCTATACAGGGTCCAACGGTTGGATTCGGCTCGATATCGAAGAGGCCGTCAACTGGGAAGAAGTCGAAGCGCTAGTTTTCGGAAGCTATGAACATTTCGCTCTCAAACGGATGCTACGTACTCTTCATCCAGATACCCCCTAATGCTCGGGGGGAGGGGGGGGTAGTCGACCTTCACGTGATGGTTGAAAAACAGTTAATCTCGACTCAGAACGCAACCGCGAGGTCCGTACATGGTCCACTCAATAAGCGTCAACGGCGCAATTCACTCCTGTCTCTTATACACATCTCCGAGCCCACGAGACCGAGGCTGATCTC
>CAXDSX010000182.1:0-4762 GCA_963992075.1 uncultured Pseudomonadales bacterium
TTTTTCAAGCAGAAGACGGCATACGAGATCAGCCTCGGTCTCGTGGGCTCGGAGATGTGTATAAGAGACAGTCTATGTAGTGTCGATCAGAGACTTACCGTCCGAGCCGGCAAACGGTGCCGTAGAACCGCCCTATGTCATGCGGGTTGTTCTGTGTGGCTTCAGGAACACGATCCCAAACTCCCGTCTTCATGCCAGCCCGTTCCCGCCCCAAACTATAGCAGGATGATATGACGGATTTGATCGGTTCGAGGACATGGTGTTTTTCGGTGCAACCGACCGTTAACGTTGATTCGGTTCTCGTGCTAAGTTTGGCAGCTGGACAGCAGAATTGAGGAAGGACGAACGTGGCGTATAACAAACCCATCCCTCGTAAGGGTCAGCACAACCAGCCGTTTTGGGATGGCGCCAAGGAAGGGAGGCTGATGTTGCCGCGATGTACGTTGTGCGGAAAGGTGCACTGGTATCCGAGGCTGATATGTCCGTCGTGCCATTCGACGGATTTGGAATGGATCGAGGGCAGTGGGGAAGGACGCCTGCACACCTTTGCGGTGCAACACCGTGCGTTCGGCGGCTGGGCAGAGGAAGTTCCTTACGTGACGGCGTTTATTGATCTCAATGAAGGTGATCGGATGATGACGGTCCTTCGTGGCGTCGATCCGAATAAGCCAGAGGACATCAAAATAGGGACAAAGGTCAAGGTCGAATTCGAAAAGGCCGATGACGATACACACATCCCCTTTTGGCGAGTGGTGGAGGAGTAACGATGGCAGCAACAAACTTATCGATGGGTGCGGCCATCGTCGGAGCAGCGGAATCAAACGAAATCGGTTATCCCGAAGAACGGGGTGAAAAAGTTACGTCGTTGCAACACCACATCCAGGCAATCAAGAACGTTTCTGATTACACCGGCATACCCATCTCGGATATCGAAGGCGTTTTTTCGACTGGATGGTCAGTGGAGTTGGCAGAACATCTAGGCATACGTCCCCATTACATCGATACCACCTCGGTTGGTGGTTGTTCGTTCGAGATACACGTGCATCACGCGTTAGCAGCCATTGCGTCGGGAATCATTGATATCGCCGTCGTCAGTCATGGCGAAGCAGGCTGGTCGTATCGTGGTGCTGGGGGTGGCGGTGGTGGTCGTGGAGAGATGTCACCGGGTGCGGAAATGACCATGGCGTATGGAACCTTTGGCGCGCCGTCCCAATACGCGCACGCCATGGTTCGACACATGCATCAATACGGGTCAACGGTTGAGGACTTCGCCCACATTTCCGTTGTGACGCGCGAATGGGCACAGAAGAATCCACGCGCTTTGATGTATACCGAGCCATCTCAAGCAGAGGTTAAATTGGGGGAACGGACACCGAACCCATTCGGCGGTCCGATTACGGTACAAGATGTTTTGGACGCCCGAATCATTGCGTGGCCGCTGACGTTATTTCACTGCTGCTTGGTTACAGACCATGGCGGTGCCGTCATCGTGGCACGGCCAGAGATCGCGCGGAGTCTCCGCACCAACCCCGTATGGATCGCGGGTGCCGGTGAATCCATGGCGCATCAGAATATGCTGGAGATGGACGACTTCACGGCGACCTCGGCGGCTCGCTCTTCGGCGATCGCGTACGAGATGGCAGGTCTTGGTCCTCAGGATATGGACATGGCGATGATCTATGACTCGTTTACGGTCACTGCGGCGATTACAGCGGAGATGCTTGGTCTAGCGCCACGGGGTCAAGGTTATCGTTTGTGGAAAGATGGTGACGCTGCACCCGGCGGTCGACTGCCGATTAACACCAACGGGGGTGGGTTGTCCTTTAATCATTCGGGGATGTACGGGATGCAGTTGCTGGTCGAAGCGTACCGCCAGCTGTCCGGAACAGCAGAAGACGGCGTGAACGGTATTGAAGGAAAACAAACGGATTCGCAGACGTGCGTGGTTAATGGCACCGGCGGCACGTTGTCAACGACGGGGACGCTCGTTTTGGTTTCCGATGATTAGAAAGCGTTGCGCAACCGAGAGGATCTGCTGTTGGGTTGTTTGGTTGTCTAGGAGCGAATAGCGTGGCCACGTATCAAGCAATTCAGGCTTTGCCCGATGGGGAACCGGGTTCCTGGGGAGAACCCGTGGCTATTCGTTACGATCAACGCGATGTCCTGTTATATGCGGTGGGTATCGGAACGCAGGACCTTCGTTTCGTTTACGAAGGGCACCCTCAATTCGCCGTTTTCCCGACCTTTGCGATTCGTTGGGGAGGTAGCGGAGCACCCATCGACAGCAATCTCATACCACCGTCACCGGGGCCTCTTAACATCGATGCAGAGCGGTACCTTGAAGTGCTGGCTCCACTCCCGATGTCAGGCGAAGTAACGGTCCGATCGCGCCTTATTGGCGTGCATCCTCGTGGCACCGGCAACGGCTTTTGTGAGTACGAGAGTATGGTCACGGACGCGTCGGGGAATGACTGTGTGCGGATGGTCAATGGATCGTTTCGACGTGGCGTTGAAAAACTCGGCGACATTGAGCCCTTTGAGGGTTCGGGTACGACGTTTTCGGAAAAGCTCGTCACCCCGGACCGTTCGCCTGACTTTGCTTCCGAGACATTGATTGCTTCCAATCAGGCTCATGTCTATCGACTATCAGGCGATTACAACCCGCTCCATATCGACCCGGAGTCGGCACGTTTTGGTGGATTTGATGAACCGATTTTGCATGGACTGTGCACTTTTGGCCATTGCGCGCACCTTCTACTTGACGGTCTTTGCGCGGGTGATGCTTCTCGGTTTCGCCGGATCAAGGTGCGGTTTTCAGCACCCGTTTTCCTTGGCGAGACGCTGCGTATCGAGGCGTGGGCAGACGGAGAGGGCCGGTTCCAATTCGAAGGTCGTGTCGACGACCGTACCGTCGTCTCTAACGCTTATTTCGAATTTGATTGAAATTGTCGCGTGGCCGGCACCGGTGATGACGTGAAACCTACCTGAGCGTGGTAGCCGAGACCAAAGCGTCTAAGGCGACGTTTGATTACATCATTGTCGGTGCAGGTACCGCGGGCTGCGTGCTGGCGAATCGACTAAGCCGAGACCCGAATTGTCAGATCTTGCTGCTTGAAGCAGGCGGAAGAGATGACTATTTTTGGATCGACATTCCAGTCGGGTATCTCTACACCATCGGCAACCCCCGCACGGATTGGTGTTATCAAACGGAGGCGGATGAAGGTCTCAACGGTCGGCGCATCGGCTACGCGCGCGGAAAGGGGTTGGGGGGATGTTCTTCCATTAATGCCATGATTTATATGCGCGGACAGCGCAGCGATTACGATCACTGGGCGGAATTAGGTAATCGGAACTGGGGTTGGGACGATGTGCTGCCGATTTTTAAGCACTCGGAGCACTACCAGCATGGTGAGGATGCTTGGCACGGTGCCAGTGGCGAATTGCGGGTCGAAGAACGGAGGGTGAACTGGGAAATACTCGATGCGTGGCGTGATGCCGCGGAGGCGTGCGGCATTCCGAAAATTGCAGAATTCAACCGGGGAGACAATTTTGGGAATGCGTATTTTCAAATGAATCAACGTCGGGGGGTACGCTGGAGCGCGACCAAAGCGTTTTTACGCCCCGTGATGAGCCGGTCGAACCTGACGGTGTTGACCGACACACACACGCGCCGGGTTTTGTTCACCGAACATCCCGACAAAACCCAAGCGACGGGTGTCGAGGTTAGGACCGGTGATCACGTCGAGGCGTTCTATGCGCGCCATGAGATCTTGCTTGCTGCAGGATCGATTGGGTCACCCCAATTGCTGCAATTGTCTGGCGTCGGTGCCTCGAAGCTCCTTAACGCGTATGAGCTTCCGATAGTTCGCGACCTGCCGGGGGTAGGTGAAAATCTCCACGATCACCTCCAGATTCGGAGCATTTTTAAGGTGAGTAACACGGTCACCCTCAATCGTCGTGCGAGGACGTGGCTCGGCAAGCTGGCCATGGGATTGGAGTATTTAGCGTTTCGATCCGGACCACTCACGATGCCGCCTTCTCAACTAGGCGCGTTTGCTAAAAGTGATTCGGGCAGGAACAACGCCAATATCGAGTGGCACGTACAGCCGTTGTCGTTGGATCGATTTGGGGAGCCACTCCACCGTTTTGATGCCATCACGCCGTCAGTTTGTAATCTGCAACCTACGAGTCGAGGCCATGTTCGAATCAAGAACCCCGAACCCGAGAACTATCCGGCCATTACCCTCAACTACCTCGCGACCCAAGAAGATTGTCGTGTCGCCGTTCAAGGGATGCGATTTACCCGAAGGATCATGGCGGACCCAGCGCTGGCTCGATTTCAACCGAAGGAATGGCTACCTGGGCCGGAACTTACGTCGGATGACGAGATGTTGGATGCTGCCCGGGACTTAGGCACCACGATTTTTCACCCCGTGGGGACCTGTGCGATGGGCGACGACGAACTTGCCGTGGTGGATGATCGCTTGCGGGTCCGTGGGGTACGCGGTTTGCGAGTTATTGATGCGTCGGTGATGCCACGTATTACGTCGGGTAACACCAATGCACCCACGGTGATGATTGCTGAGCAAGGGGCCCGGTTCATCGCGGAGAGCAGAGGACGTGAGGCAGGTTAGCCAACTAAGGCTGACGTTTTATAGACGTACGATCGATTCCAAGCCCATGCCATTAAGCCTGTCTCTTATACACATCTCCGAGCCCACGAGACCGAGGCTGATCTCGTATGCCGTCTTCTGCTTGAAAA
>CAXDSX010000183.1:0-4710 GCA_963992075.1 uncultured Pseudomonadales bacterium
TGATACGGCGACCACCGAGATCTACACCTCTCTATTCGTCGGCAGCGTCAGATGTGTATAAGAGACAGGTCCATGGTCAATCGGGTGAAGTCGACGTGTTCGCCCTTACTCAGGAAGCTGCGTATACGTGCATCCAAGGATTATTCATTCGAGGTGGGCGCGTCATAGGTCAGCGCACGTGGTACCCGAAAAATGTACTCGAAACACCCCCGAGCGCTCTTTTGAGCTCATTCGTTTCGCAGTATTACCTGGCGAGCGAAGGACGAGTTATACCCAAACTTGTGTTGACTTCGATTCCATTGGATGACGCAGAGTTGGTGGCGTCGGTTTTGGGCGAACGATCGGGACGAAAGGTCTCAGTTAGGTCGAAAGTTCGAGCTCAACGCGCACGGTGGCTCGAAATGGCTTCGGATAATGCAGCGCTTTCATTGACGTCGTATGTAGCGGAACGACGCAATGTTTTTTCGCGGTTTGTGGATCTGCAGGATCTTCTCGAACTTGAGGACATGCCGAAACGCTTGGAGTGTTTTGACATTAGCCATACGTCAGGTGAAGCGACCGTTGCGTCTTGCGTAGTTTTTGACACCAACGGACCTTTGAAACCTGACTATCGGCGTTTCAATATTGAGGGTGTGAGCGCGGGCGATGACTATGGGGCGATGGAACAAGCGCTTCGACGCCGGTATCGTCGTCTCAAGGAGGGCGAAGCCGTGTTACCGGACATTTTGGTTATCGATGGCGGCGAGGGACAGCTTGGAAAAGCCGCGGGTGTACTGAGCGAGTTGCAAGTCGAGGAGATTGCACTCATTGGCATCGCGAAAGGACCAGGTCGGAAGGCGGGTCTAGAAAAGATTCTTCTCTATGGCCACGGCGAGCTGGCGGTTGCGCCAACCAGTGGTTCGATGCATTTGCTGCAACATATTCGAGACGAAGCCCATCGGTTTGCAATCACGGGGCACCGTGGACGCCGGGCAAAAGCGCGGCGTCGATCGGCACTCGATGGAATATCCGGCATCGGACCCAAACGCAAACGTGAATTGATGGCTCATTTCGGTTCCCTTGCTACGATTAAGGGCGCGAGCTCGGAAGAAATTGCGAAAGTGCCTGGAATAAGTCAAAAACTTGCTGACCACATCTATGGAGCGCTTCATGCCGCGTAATTCATTCCCGGTGACGTTGCCAAACACGTTAACGCTGGTACGCATCGCTCTCATCCCTGTGTTCGTGTTGACCTACATTTTGTTTAGCGACGAAATGCTATGGGTTTCCGCGGTTCTGTTCGCGTGCGCGGCTTTTACCGATTGGTTGGATGGATTTCTCGCCAGGCAACTAGGACAAGGTACCGCGTTCGGAGCATTCCTTGACCCGGTCGCAGATAAACTCATTGTGGTGACTGCATTGGTGCTGTTGATTGAGAGTTATTCGAATCTGGTGATGACCCTTCCTGGCCTAATCATCATTGGTCGAGAAATCATTATTTCTGCGCTGCGAGAATGGATGGCCGAGATGAATCGCCGAGGCTTAGTCGATGTGACTGGGCTGAGCAAGATCAAGACTGCCGTGCAGATGATCGCGATTATCGTGCTTATCGCCAATCCACCTTCACTGTCGATTTCGTGGGTGATCGCAGGCATGTTGCTTCTCTACGTCGCTTCATTCATGACACTCTGGTCGATGTTCCTGTATTTGAAAGCGGCGTGGCCCACGTTGCGGGATGGACTGTACGAACAAGAGACTTCCTCTTTCGTTGAAGAGGAGGATGATTCGGTTTGATGAAGAGGGGCGTGGTAAGATCGCTTGCTGCCTTGTTAAGCGCACTTTTCGTCCGAAGTGCACTGTGAACGGCTAAAGGGCTGGGTGGCAGAGTGGTTATGCAGCGGACTGCAACTCCGTGTACGCCGGTTCGATTCCGACTCCAGCCTCCAACTACAACCAACGCTTGAACCCCTTTGTTTGGCGCCCTGGTCTGGTGCATCGAATGGTCGGTAGCATAAGGGGTGAAGATCCGCGAGGAGGATCAATGCTAGGTCGATGGCATAAAAATATGGGTAAAACCGCGGGCAGTCTTGCGGCGTTGCTGACCCTGACCGTATCTGCTTTGGAAAGCCCTAAGCAGATTACCAGCGTTGAAGGCATTACTGAGTACCGTTTGGCGAACGGTCTTCAAGTCATTCTGTTTCCGGACCCGAGCAAACCCACCATCACGGTCAATATGACCTATTTGGTGGGTTCGAGGCATGAGGCCTACGGCGAAACCGGAATGGCTCATCTATTGGAGCACCTCGTGTTTAAGGGTACGCCGCGCCATCCGAATATCCCACAGGAGCTTACTGAACGAGGCGCGTCGCCCAACGGCACCACTTCGATGGACCGCACAAATTATTTTGAAACCTTGCCAGCCACGGATGAAAACCTTGAGTGGGCTCTTGATCTCGAGTCCGATCGAATGATCAACAGTTTCATTTCTGCCGAAGATCTCGAGTCCGAAATGACCGTGGTGCGTAACGAGATGGAGTCGGGTGAAAACAATCCGTTCAGGATTTTGTATCAACGGACGATGTCCATGGCTTATCTTTGGCACAACTACGGTAAATCGACCATCGGAGCACGAAGCGACGTCGAAGCTGTGCCCATCGATCGATTAAAGGCGTTCTATCGCAAGTATTACCAGCCGGATAATGCGGTGTTGATCTTGGCGGGTAAGTTCGAACCGAAGTTTGCGCTCGAAAAAATTGTCGAAAAGTTTGGGGTGATCCCGGCGCCGGATCGTTCGGGGGAAAATCAAATTTACCCCACTTATACCCGTGATCCGATTCAGGATGGAGAACGTTCCGTCACGTTACGCCGTGTTGGCGACGTCCAATATGCGATGGTCATTCATCACATACCGCCTGGCGCTCACGAGGATTTAGCGGCACTAGATATCCTGAGTCACGTACTCGATAACGCGACGTCGGGTCGGTTGCATGAGGCCTTGGTTGATTCGAACAAGGCGGTGTCCGTGGCTTCGTATGCATATCAATTTCGTGAATCCGGCCCCATGCTGACGTTCGCACAAGTTCGCAAAGATGGTTCTCTCGATGACGTTTGGGAAACCATGCAGGCCGTTATTTACGGGACTGCGAACAAAGACTTGGTGACGGATTCTGAAGTCGAACGTGCACGTGCATTCTTCCTCAAAAACATTGAACTTGGTTTTAATTCCTCCCAAAACATCGCGTTACAACTGAGCAACTGGGTAGCGATGGGTGATTGGCGGCTTTTCTTCTTGCATCGTGACCGGCTCGCTGCCGTTACGACGGAGAATGTTCGACGGGTTGCTTCAACGTATCTGAAACCCCAGAACAGTACCGTAGGGTTCTTTATCCCGACAGATAACCCTGACCGTGTTGAAATCCCCGACGTTCCGGATATGGCAGTCATGTTGGCCGGGTTTAAGGGCAGGGAGGCGGTCAAGAGCGGTGAATCGTTTGATACGTCCTTGTCGAACATCGAATCGCGGACCCAAAAGACCACGTTCGACAATGGCTTCAAATTAGCGATGTTGCCCAAGGAAACCAGGGGCGCCAACGTCGTTGTTTCGTTAGCGTTGTTGTTTGGATCAGAATCCACGCTTCGCAACAACGTGACGCGCGGCGAATTTGCTGGAAGCATGTTGATGCGAGGGACTGAACGTCTCGATCGTCAACAATTGATCGACGAACTTAACCGGTTAAAAGCGCGCGGCGGTGTGGGCGGCGGTGTGTACTCCGCGAGCGGAAGTCTGCAAACAACTCGTGAAAATTTACCCGCAGTCATCGAACTTGTCGGCGAAATCGTAAAAACGCCAGCGTTCGATCCAGACCAATTTTCCGAACTGAAACAAACAACACTTGCTGGTTACGAAGTGAATCGTTCAGATCCCCGGGCTCTTGGTGCGCTTGCGCTGACGCGATTACTCAATCCCCTCGATAAGGATCATCCGCTCTACGTAAGTTCGTTTGACGAAGCCATCGCGAGTACAGAGGAGGTGCAGTTAGACGAGGTGGCTGATTTTCACGCATCTCTTTACGGCGCGAGCAATGGACGAATGGCCGTCGTCGGGGATTTTGACCCGGCCGAGATCGCGCCTTTGGTCGGAACCGTATTTGGAACCTGGCAATCGCCCATTCCCTTCGAGCGAGTCGCGAATCCTTTCAAGGACGTAAACAGAGAAAAGATTGTCATTAACACGGTGGATAAGCCGAACGCCTATTTTGCGGCGGGGCTCGGTCTTCCTATCAGAGATGACCATGCAGATTATCCGGCGCTTGTGCTTGCCAACTTTATGCTTGGGGGCGGCTTCTTAAGCTCTCGATTGGCAACACGCCTGCGGCAAAATGAAGGCTTGAGCTACGGCGTCGCCTCACGACTTTCGGCACATCCGATCGATCAATCGGGTTTATTTAGAGCGTACGCCATTTATGCCCCGGAAAACGCGGATAAATTGGAAAACGCTTTTATCGAGGAGATCGAACGCGCGGTGAAAGAGGGCTTCACCGACGATGAAGTCGCCGACGCCAAGTCGGGCTATGTTCAGTACCGAAATAACATGCGCTCGAATGACGCCACCCTAGCATCGATGCTGTCCCAGAATCTCTATCTAGATCGGACCATGGCATGGACGGATGATCTAGAGCTGTCTCTTATACACATCTCCGAGCCACGAGACCGAGGCTGATCTCGTATGCC
>CAXDSX010000184.1:0-4709 GCA_963992075.1 uncultured Pseudomonadales bacterium
ATACTGATTTCGGGTTTCATATAAGCGTGGGTGATTTGCGTGTCCTCCATGCCTGGGGGCGTGATGCCTAGGTGGTGTTGAAGGACTTCGAGGTCCTCGGAACACGCGTGCATGATCTTGGTGACCCGAGGATCAAGCAAGGTGGTTTCTAAAGTCGTGTAATCGAGCTCAGCCCGCGCATCGACCAACGTTATTTGGCTCCCCTGAGCCAACTGATATAACGCCGGAATCGGGTAAAACGTGTTGACGCGTATGAATTCGGTATCAATGCCTAGGATGTCGCAGTCGTCGCGAAGTGCATCATCAAATGCTTGTTGGTTGTCGACCAGATGCTCAGTCAACGCTGGTACGCCCACGTAACGCGTGCGTGATAGTTCCACCGTCAACGTATTCCAGTTCTCCTCCGACCGGGACACCATGCGCAATACGAGTGACCGATACATCTGTTCCAGAGAGGGCTTCGCTAATGTAATGCGCTGTGGCCTCGCCCTCGACGGTCGGGTTCGTCGCCAGGATGACCTCCCGGATCTCGGTTTGCACCACGTGCTCTCTAAGACGGTCGAGCCCGAGCTCGACTGGGCCCACCCCGTCAATGGGCGACAAACGTCCATGCAACACGAAATATTTACCGTCGTAACCGGCCGCGGTTTCGATCGCCACCACATCGGACGGGGACTCAACCACGCAAAGCACGGCGCCATCGCGTTTGACGTTGCCGCAGATGCTACAGGACTCAGTTTCCGACAAGTTGCGACATATCCGACATTGACCCACGTTTCGAACCGCATCGACAATCGCACCGGCCAAAGTGCCCGCGCCTTCTCGATTTCGTTGCAACAGATGAAACGCCATGCGTGTCGCGGACTTGATGCCAATACCAGGAAGCACCTGCAACGCGTCGATCAATCGATCGATCAGTGGGCTTATTCGACTCAAAACGGCAGCTTTACGCCCGGCGGGAGCCCAAGACCCTGCGCCATCTCGGACATTTTTTGTTTTTGCGCAGTTTCAACCCGTCGAACCGCGTCGTTGATCGCAGCTGCGATTAAATCCTCCAACATGTCGCGATCTTCGGTTAGTAGGCTCGGATCGATTTCCACCGAGTGCGCCTGATAACGGCCAGACAGAACGACTTTTACCAAACCGGCACCACTCTCACCGGTAACCTCCAATTCTCCCATTTTGTCCTGAGCTTCCTGCATGCGCGACTGCATTTCTTGCGCTTGTTTCATTAGATCCTGCATGTCTTTCATAGCACCTCAGTCGGACTCCGGTTGCACCGCGTCTAATCGTCCATCAAATTCGCTCATTAACGTCTGTACGTTCTTGTCCTCACGCAACGCGGATTCCGCTAGATCGAGTCGCTCTTGCGCCAAACGCTGTCTACGGACCGCGGGAGTTTCTTCAGTCACCGTGCCCGTAGTTACAACGACTTCGACGGTTTTGCCGATCTGTTGCGCGAAGATTTCTTCTAAATGTCCTTGCTGCGTCTTGTTGTATAACGTGTCGTGATCCTCGTCCAACAGAAGCTCCACTCGCTCCTCGCTCAATGCAACGAGATTGCTGTGTTCCAAAATCATGGCCGTGACTCCTGTCGCCGGAATATCCTCGATCCGCTCATGCCACGGCGTACCGTTCAGTGGCGCTTGACCCGCCGTTTGTGGTTCAGAACGCTTCGCTCTCGCCCTGGTGTCTTTTGTTTTTCCATGCTTCTTAGGCGGCGGTTCCTGGCCCACCTCGGTGTCTTTTCCCGATTTCGAACCGGTTCCATCGGACCCTGGCGTCTCCGCATCAACATGTCCGTAGATGGGCTCGAAGTCGAGCAGTCGTATCAACGTCATCTCAAACCCAACTCTGGGATCCGGCGCATACTGCATATCGCGCCCACCCATCAGACAAGTCTGATAGGCCAGTTGGATCCACTGTGCCGAAAAGCGATCTGCATAGTTTTCGAGATCGCCATCTGGTTGCGTATCGGTCGCGTGCGCCATTGCGAGCTCGTGGAACGCGCGGAGTAGGTTATCCAGGACATTGGCAAGATCCGCAGACCGCGAGGCAAGCTCATTGGAACATCGAAACAAGGCCGCTCGATCTCGATCCGCGAGCGCATCCAATAACCGCGTGATCTCATCTGCACGCGTAGTTCCCAACATTTCGGCCACACGATCCCCGTCCAGAGATCCTCCACAGTACGACACCGCTTGGTCTGCGATTGACAGCGCATCGCGCAAGCTGCCGTCCGCGGCCCGGGCAATCACGTTGAGGGAAAGGTCATCGGACTCGAACGACTCTTGGTCGAGTACTTTCCGAAGGTGCTCGGACATTACGTCCGGCAAGATGTTCTTCAAATTAAACTGCAGGCACCTTGAAAGCACCGTCATTGGCACTTTTCGTGGGTCGGTGGTGGCTAGCAGGAATTTGACGTGAGGTGGTGGCTCTTCGAGCGTCTTGAGCAACGCATTAAAACTCGACGTCGACAGCATGTGGACCTCGTCGATGAGGTAGACCTTGAAACGTCCCCGTGTTGGTAAATACTGGACGTTATTGAGCAAGTCCCGCGTGTCATCCACGCCGGTGCGAGATGCCGCGTCGACCTCGATCAAGTCGACAAACCGTCCTTCGACAATCTCCGTACACGGTTCGCATTCGCCACAAGGAGACGACGAAACCCCTTCCTCGCAATTCAGACAATTCGCCAAGATCCGCGCAATGGTCGTTTTGCCGGTACCTCGCGTCCCGGTGAACAAGTACGCATGGTGTAAACGCTCCTTATCGAGCGCGTTAACTAACGCACGAACAGCGTGTTCCTGACCCACAACGTCATCGAACGAACGTGGTCGGTACTTTCGAGCAAGGACCTGATAGCTCATGATCACCCATTCTAAGTCAGATCTTCGGGAGTCAGCACGTAACCAATGAGTTTGTCCGTTGATTTTTCCATTATCGGACATCGGGGCGCGGCAGGGATGGCGCCGGAAAACACGTTGTGCGGCTTCCAGTGTGCGTTAGATGAGCACGTTCATGCCGTCGAATTCGATATCCAACGTATCGATGACGAACTGGTCGTCATCCACGACGACACCGTCGATCGAACCACCGACGGGAATGGGGCAGTCACCGATTTTTCGTTCGAGAGACTACGGCAACTCGACGCTGGCGATGGGGAGCGAATCCCCACGTTAAGAGAAGTCCTGGACCTTATTCCAGCTACCATTGCCGTCAACGTTGAACTTAAAGGGACCGATACAGCATCCGCGGCAGCGGACGTCCTGCGTCAATACGACCATCAACAATTGGTGTCGTCGTTCGACCATGCGGAATTGCGACAATTCGTCGCAGAAGACTCCGGCATTCCGGTAGCCCCATTGTTCGGACGTTGGCGTGAAGACGGACTCGAAGTGGCCGCGGCGTTAAAGGCTCACGCCGTTAACGTGTCCGATCGCATTGCGATTCCCCAGCGTGTCGCGGATATCCTCAACGCCGGGTTCGCGTGTTACGTATTCACGGTAAATGATGTCCAACGTGCTAACGATCTCAAAGAGATGGGCGTATCGGGGATCTTTACCGATCGACCCGACCTATTCGCTGAATTCACTCGCTCTCAGTGAGTACCTAACCCTTGATACCGCCAATAGTCGGCCGACTACTTGGTTCTATTCGTGGCGCCCGCATTAGCCCGCGGGCGCATGTTGAATCACGTTAGCAGGCGGATCTTCTGGCACGTCATCCTCGGTGACTGCCCGAAGAGCAATCTGATCATCGCCTTCTGCAAACTCGTCCGTGGTCACGCAGAACTCCACCAAAATGTCGTTGGGATCGGTGACATAAATGGAATGACACCAACCATGATCGATCTCGGTTACTTCGTGTCCGCATTTTAGTAAGCGGTCCCTTTTCGCATGCAGGTCATCGACACTCTCCGCTCCAAAGGCAATGTGATTCGACCACGACGGCAACCCTAAACCTCTTGAAATAGACATAGACTTCTCGTTGTCGAGACGGTCGTCATGCAGCTCCCAAAAAGCCATCAACTCTCCATTACCCGTGTCATAAAAAAAATGTTTGGCCCAACTCCGAGCCGTCGTTTGCTTAACGACCTTGGCCAGACGAAAACCCATTGCATCGGTATAAAAGGCGTGGGTTGACGGCATATCCCTAGTCGTTATCGCGAGATGATGAAATGACATAACGTAATACCTGCCTAACGAATCAACGAAAATGTACCACGTTCGCGTCCTACTATCGGATCAGTAAAACCGCTACGATAACTGGCTATTCGGCATCCTGCGGATTGCTGAATCTATGGTGACCCACGCCGGTCCCCTCGCGACGAGATGTTGTGAACCCCGTCAGGCCTGGAAGGGAGCAGCGGCAGCAGCGGAATCGGGTGCCGGGGTGTGGCTGGTTGGGTCGCCACCCATATACTGTCCCCATTAGGAGAGGTGTCTGAGCGGTCGAAAGAGCACGCCTGGAAAGTGTGTATACGGCAACGTATCGAGGGTTCGAATCCCTCCCTCTCCGCCAAACATGTACTTAAGTAGTTGTTTTAATTACTTAATTAATATCATTTGAAAAATTCGTCACCACATTCACCCCCACATTTTTCTTTCGCAAGAATTTACGTAACCGGGGTATCAGCCTGTCTCTTATACACATCTCCGAGCCCACGAGACCGAGGCTGATCTCGTATGCCGTCTTCTGCTTGAAAA
>CAXDSX010000185.1:0-4701 GCA_963992075.1 uncultured Pseudomonadales bacterium
TAATGATACGGCGACCACCGAGATCTACACCTCTCTATTCGTCGGCAGCGTCAGATGTGTATAAGAGACAGCTGCGATATAGAAGGCTTTCTTGACGATATCTGGTATCTCACTAGCCGTTCTGACCAGAAAACTGTGTTTCACCACTGGCCTTGAGATTCCCACCATGTCGGTTTCCTGAAACGCATCTGTCCCGATCAGTGCGCTAGGAACTTGTCCGGAAATTACAACAATAGGTATCGAATCCATGTAGGCCGTCGCAATTCCGGTGATCGCATTTGTTGCGCCAGGTCCCGACGTGACTAGAACGACCCCTGGCCGACCCGTCGCTCGCGCGTATCCATCAGCCATGTGTGTCGCTGCTTGTTCATGACGGACCAGTACGTGTTCGATTTCCTGTTGCCGAAAAATCGCGTCGTAAATGTGCAGGGCCGCACCACCGGGGTAACCAAAGATGTACTCGACGCCTTCGTCGCGAAGCGCGCGGATAAGCATGTCACCGCCAGACAGTCGTTCAATCATCCGTGGAAAAATCTCATCAAATCAGAGCAAAGGGCGCGTATTCTTCTGAAATACGTTGAATCTGTCAAAGAGGGCAGCCCGCTTGGACCCCGATCTGGAGGACTAAGAGTTCAGGGTGTTTCACGCCAAACCAGCGTCGCGACACGGCCTGTGATCTTGTCCCTTCGATAGGAATACAAATTTTGGTCCCGGTAAGTGCAATTCGTTGACCGAAAAATACGTTGCACGCCCAATTGTTGGAGCAACATTTCCAGATAGCGAGGGAGATCCAGCAACCATCGTTGTTGCTTCGGTACGGCTTCGAGAACGCTCTTCGATATCCGTACGTCCAACCGTTCCACAACATCTGGACCGACCTCGTAACAACGTTTGCAGATACCCGGGCCCAACCACACGTTGAGTGACTCGGATCGACACCCCATATCGGCGACCAGTGATTCGAGGATCCCGGAAGTTGCGCCTCGCCAACCACAGTGCGCGATACCAACGCCATGGCCGTCGGGATCCGCAATTACTACCGGGAAGCAATCAGCACTGAGAATTGCTAGACCGATTCCAATCTCATCGGTCCATTGAGCATCCGCAACGGGCAAAGGACATTGATTATTGAATTGATCGATAGGCGACCCAATTCTCGCAACTCTTGAGCCATGAGTCTGGGTCAAAAATCGGATGTCATCGAGCCCCGTTATCTGGTGCAGTTGACGTCGGTTTTCTCTGACGTCAGCTTCAGTGTCTCCGACATGCGTAGCCATATTGGCCGACGAGTATACGCCCGCGCTAGCTCCTCCCAACCGAGTGGTATAGCCGGCTCGAACCCCTTCGGCGAGCTGACAACTTGCTTCATTCCATTCGATCAAGACCGGTCCGTCCGCAAAGTCTCGATAAGCCCTTGCATATCTGGCGGTAGATTGCTTTCGAATTCCATCCTTTCGTTGCTCGACGGATGCATAAACGCCAATCCGGCCGCATGCAACGCCTGCCGATCGAAACTTTGTACAGCATTGATCAGCTCTTCGGTCGGTTGCTTGGGTAAGCGCCCACGCGCACCGTAGCGCCGATCTCCGACTAGCGGGTGACCAATCGCAGCCAGGTGAACACGCACTTGATGGGTTCTTCCCGTTTCCAAAAACGCTTCGACCATCGAGTGCGCCCGGAACGCCTCGATCGGCCTGACACGCGTG
Source organism: uncultured Pseudomonadales bacterium (assembly GCA_963992075.1). Lineage (GTDB taxonomy): Bacteria > Pseudomonadota > Gammaproteobacteria > Pseudomonadales > Azotimanducaceae > UBA11889. The sequence continues at coordinate 1,707 of CAXDSX010000185.1, forward strand.
ACGGCAACTCGCCCATCCGCTCGCACGCGCTGCCTCGTCCTATCTCTAAAATCCCTCCCAATCGACATCTCTAGGCGTTCTTGCTTCAAGAGAATGCCTTCACAAATACTCACATAGCGTCGGTCGACTTCATGCTTGGCAATTGCCCGCGTAAGCAATTTCAGTGCCTTATTATTGCCAGCGACGACCATCAATCCAGTCGTATCCTTGTCTAGTCGATGGACGATGCCTGCGCGCGGTAACTGCGCTAACTCAGCACGTCGTTCGATTAGGCCGTTGACCAGGGTACCGTTCAAGTTACCAGCACCGGGATGAACAACAAGACCTTTGGGCTTATCAACGATCAAAAAATCCTGATCTTCGTACACGACCGAAAAATCGACGACTTCTGGCGTCAGCCAGTCCTCTGGCCTCGACATCACCGCTCGCAATCGTACCTTTTCGCCCCCGCAAACTTTTACGTACGGTTTAACGACTTCGCCATTAATTCGGATAGCGCCGACCCGTATCCAGTTCGTGATTTGGGCACGCGAAAATTCGAGCCATATCTCGGCCAACGCTTTGTCGACCCTTTGACCCACATACGACTTCGCCAAAGTTTCGGTCCGCTCGATCGGCTTACCGAGCATAAGCCGATTGACTATCTTCGCTAGCTCGTTGTATCAACAACATGTTAGCCAGAACCTATGAGGTTGCCACTTCCCCGATCACTATCGAGTCGTTCGACCCGATCAGCGTGTGAGGACGCGTTAAATCGCGTCAGCAACAACGCCGCAGCGATCAGCAAACCGGCCATCACAAAGAACGCTTCCCGGTAACCAAGGCTCAAGGATTCCCCAACACTCGCATATACCCATGAACCAATCGAACGGCTCAGATTCGCCATCGCCATATAGATCGCAAATTGAGTTGCCGATACCTTCGACCAACATATCGTCATAAAAATAGCGATGGTAGTCACAAACACCAACTGGCCAAAGGCTGCGTTGACAACCGCTAATGTCACCATGAAGGGCATACTGGTCCACAGCGTCTCGAGCAACCCGACAACCACGTGACAAATAGCTGCGCCGAAAAGCGCAATCAGCAGGAATCGCCTAGCCCCAAAGCGATCGATAGATGGTCCTAACAATGCACCAAAGACGGCGGCGCCCAACGTCATCCAAAAGCTGAAATCTGCATACTGGATATCACTGAGGCCTATTTCTTGCACGCCAAAAACGGGGAATACCCCAAGGGCTATGCCGTCGCGAAACCTATTCAGAAACTCAACGAGCATCAATAATAAGCTCATCGGTAACAACAGAACGCGGAAAATATCGGATCCGATTTGCGCGATATGTCGATCGGCACGGCTATGTTTGGCAGATGCTTGGCCAGATCCCCAAGGCATCATCTTCTCACCCGGCCGTTCTCGTACCACAGCAACAACAACGAGTATTAGTCCAACCGACATCGCACAAAACCATGCCGCCCCGTCGATCCCGAAAGAGTGGATGAGACGCGTGCACAACGCTCCATAACAAGCGAAACCTGCAGCCTGTCCAAACCCCATGAGCGCATTTGCGCGACCGCGCTCATCACTAGGTAAGACGTCGATCGCCATCCCGTCAACGGCCACATCTTGACTCGCCGCAAATGAATTGATGACGATCCCGCAGACCGCGATCGGCACTAAAGAACCGCCGAGCGTTGGTTCAAGAAGAGCCATACCAACAAACGAGGTGACTAGTCCCGTCTGAGCCAACATTACCCATGGGCGCCGATTTCCCATCGGAAGGTACCGGAAGCGATCCATGAACGGCCCCACAACCAGTTTAAGTGCCCAGGGCAGGTTCACCCATCCGGCCAGCCAAAGAACCTCGGCCACCGTACGACCTTGTTCTGCGAGCGCGGCGGGAATTGCTATCGAGAAAAGACCGATCGGAACACCCTGAGCAAAATAATACGAAGTGAACGCGGTGAACCGAAGCCATCGACGATCGGTGAGGACGAGAGGTCGTATAAGTGCCGTCACAACAAAGTCGTCCAGAGCGACTTCATATCCATTCCAACCAGATAATTCGCAACCCTACGGGTTTTCCCCGCTGTGTGCGAGATCTGCATGACAAATAACGAATTCGACCACTACTCAATGCAAATCCGCCCTGCCGACCGTAAAATACATCTCTACCACCGAGATTCTCTATGCGCCTTGTTCTTACCGCCATCGTGTACTCGCTTTGCGGCTGTGCCTGGATGCCATTCGTCGGGAACGATGCCGACAACCAGGAAATCGTCGAAGAAGAAACCAGTGAGCAGATCCTGTATCGCCGCGCCAATACCAGCCTTAAAACCGGGAACTATTCTCTTGGCATCAGCCGACTGCAGCAACTCGAAGCGCGTTTTCCTTTCGGTCGATACGCTGAACAGGGGCAATTAGAACTTATTTACGCGCACTACATGAGCGTAGATCTTGATTCAGTCGAAGCGTCGGCCGATCGCTTCATTCGACTTCACCCCCAACACCCTAACATCGACTACGCCTACTACATGCGCGGACTTGCCGCATTTACGGGCAATCGCAGTATGCTTGACCGGTTTTTTGGAGGCGAAGAATCAAGGCGCGACATGTCGGGCGCTCAAGTCGCCTTCGCACACTTTAGCGAGTTTCTGAATCGATTCCCCGACAGCGAATACGCCAAAGACGCCCATCAACGAATGATTTATCTCCGGAATCTTCTCGCGCAAGCCGAAGTTGATATCGCCAGCTACTATCTTTCCCGAGACGCGCATGTGGCTGCGGCAAATAGAGCCCGCGTCGTGGTAGAAAACTACGCTACAACGCCTTCCGTACCGGACGCCCTTGCGATCCTGATTGAATCAAACTACAAGCTCGGGTTAACGGACGCTGCAAACGATTCGCTACGGGTATTGGCCATAAACCTGTCTCTTATACACATCTGACGCTGCCGACGAATAGAGAGGTGTAGATCTCGGTGGTCGCCGTATCATT
>CAXDSX010000186.1:0-4664 GCA_963992075.1 uncultured Pseudomonadales bacterium
AGAACGTTGATGCTGCCGCGCTAACCGCAACGGGCAACGAAGTCCTATTCGGTACGGGTGATGGGTACGTGCATCGATCCGAAGACGACGGCCAAACTTGGGCGTGTTGTGCAGCTGACCTGCCCGCAGTGAAGACGGTCTTAATTACGCACTGACCGGCGTAGTTTTTGTTTTAGAGTCTCGATCCATTGATTCAAGCACAGCGGGCGCCTTTGGGTGATGACTAATTCGCTTTCACCGTGCTGCCATAGGTACCGTGCCGACCACGTCGTCAATGAGTAACTCGATTACCTCTTCGGACGAAAGGCCGGCCAGCTTGGTGAGCACGGCTTCGGCATGCTCGCCGAGCAAGGGCGCGCGTTCATTTGGTTCGGGCTCAGATTGGCGAAAGCGATAGGGCTGATTGGGGTAGTGTTTCACGCCCAAACCGGGACGGTCTTGTGCCAAGAAAGCGCCTCTCGCGGCAAGGTGCTCATCGTCGAGTAAGTCAGGACCGTTAAGCACCGCTCCGGCAGGAACGCCCGCTGCCTGTAATTCATGCATTAATTGTTTTTTGTCCTGTGTGCCTGTCCATTTGGCGACCTGTTCATGTATATCTATAGAGACACCCATTAATTCGCCTAATGCGGCTAACTGTTTTTCGGTTTTGCAACCGATGGCGATCCAACCGTTGTCAGTGCACGGAAAAATACCGTGTAAGGCATACGAAGGATGAGCATTCCCCGTCCGCTTGGGATCAAATCGTGCCAACGACCAGCCGGTCATCACGTCACCCAGGTACATATTGCAAGCTTCGATTTGACTGAAATTAAGGTGCTGACCGAGACCCGTCTGCTCACGTTGGATTAATGCAGCGGTCAGATCCACGGCTCCCATGACCCCAGAGAATAAATCGCCCCCGGTCATACCCGTAAACAGGGGCTCTTCGTTGGCGTAGCCCGTTAAGTGACAAACCCCGGACATTTGCTCGGTAGACATGCCAAAGGCCACGTAATCACGCCACGACACGTCGGCCCCGAAACCGGACAAGGAGATCATGATAAGCCGTGGGTTTATCGCGCGAAGGGTTTCGTAGGAAAGGCCGAAGTTTCCCATCACGCGGGGCGTGTAATTCTCGATGAGGACATCGGCATCCCGGATAAGCGTTTTGACCGCGGCTACCCCTCGGGTATCGGTCAGATCCAGTGTCACGTCCTGCTTGTTGCGGTTGACCCAATTGAAATAGGGAGAAGCCTCCCAGCTCTCAACGCCGTCTTTAGTGACCGTGCCGCTGCCTCGCCATCCATCAATCCGTTGTACCGATTCGACTTTAATTACCTCGGCACCTGCGTCGGCGCATATTTGGGCCGCGACAGGGCCGGCAAAGAACATGGACAAATCGACGACCCGAAGGCCTTTGAGGGGTAGGGGATTTCGATTGCTACGTGGTTCGTCCTGCGTTGACTCGATATCGGTCAGTTCGGCAAATATCTCCTGCGTGTGCTCGCCCAAGAGGGGTGCTCGGGTGATCTCGATCTCGGTGGTGGTGGATTTGAAGGGCACGCTCGGTATCTCCACAGGACCACATTCAGGGTGGTCCACGGTCTGGAAAAAATTTCGCTCGAGATGTGGCGGCAGACGAAACAGCTCTTCGAGACTAGGCACCAACCCAAAAGGCACTCGCCACTTTTGCGCTTCGTGAAACAGGTCTTCTGCCGTCTTGTCTTTGAGTGCCTTACCAAAGATGGCTCGTAATTCTTCGAGCCTTTCATCTGGCCTGACCCAGGAAAGCCCTGCGTAGTTGGGATCCTCGGCTATATCCTCCCTGCCGATGAATTTGCACAACAGGTGCCATTGTGGTCGCGTCAAGGCGTTCAAGCCGATGTAACCTTTCCGCGTAGGCAACATATAACAAGCACCGGCGCCGGAACCCACGCTTGAATAGCGTTCGGCGACAACCCCCGAGTACTCATAGATGAGGCTGGGAATCTGCGCACCACAAATCGCTGCCTCTTGAGCGCTTACATCGATGTGTTCACCACCGCCGTGTTGTGACCGGCCAAAAGCGGCAAGCAGAGTCGCTGCGGCGGCATACGCACCGGTTAGCGTTTGCGTGATTGTCCCGCCGGCCTGTAGCGGTTCTCTCTCTGGGACGCCACAAAGTTGCGACCATCCTCCAACTGCGCATGTAATCAGATGCGAGGATTCGTATGCAGACAGTGGACCGAAGGAACCGAATCCGCTGATGGTGGTCAGAATGACACCAGGATTCCATGAGCGAAGCTCGTCGAAACCTAAGCCGCGTTGTCGAAGTCCTTCGTCAGTATCGCTGGCAATGACGACGTCATATTGTTGGACGAGTTTTTTAAGGGTTTCCCTCCCGATCTCTGAATCCTCATCCAGCACTATGCTGCGCTTACCGGTATTGAAGTAGAAGAAGCTGGCGCTTTTTTCGATGTCAGGTCGGCCGTCCGGGAACGGGCCAAGAGCTCTGCTCGTGTCTCCCTGATCTGGGCGTTCGACTTTCACCGTCTTTGCGCCGAGGTCAGCGAGTAGTTTGGCGCAGAAAGGACCGGCAATTCCCTCCGATAGATCCAGAACGTTAATACCGTCAAGAAGTTTGCTGTGCATATCGTCTAGTTGCCTCGCCGCAATGGAATCATAAGCTTTCCATCATCAGGATAAATAGAGAGTGCAAATGTTGCCGCGCCACATCATGAGGAAACGTAGGATAAAACCGTATAGGCTAGTGATGAACCGTCTCTACAGATGGTGGTGAGTCCGGTAGTGGATCTGTCCCGGTGCGTTCCATGGGCAAGAGACATTTCGTGAAAACATCGATTACCGTAGCGACCTGCATTCTGCTTTTGAGTTCTTGTGGCCTTGTCAAGGCGATCGACTATTCGTTTTACGTTCCAGAGCACGGCGAGTACGACATTCACGGGAGATGTTTCGGTATCGAAGACCAACCGGGAGAACGGTTGTTAATTACCGATTGTGGTGGGTACCTTAATGTGATCGTGTCCACGCTGACCCTTGGCATGTCTCGTTCTGTCAAAAGAACATCACGAGTATATTTGGCAGCCACGAATCAATACTTAAAGGACAAGTACGGCGGTTGTGAAATAACGCGTTCACGTGATTTGGGAGGGCGGATGTTTGAGATCTTTTATCGCTGTAAAGCTACTGACGAGAAACTCCGACTTCCTGCGTGAACAGCGTTTACGCAACGGCTCAAAACAAGGTTGCGCTGGTTTTAACCATCAATTGTGTCTATCCATTGTTTGAGCACCTTCGTCGCGCGCGTAGCGCCGGTAGATTCGGCCCAACCGAGTGCATCGCCCCCGTGAGCTTCGTCGACGATGTGGGGGTCGGCACCGCGACTCAATAGCAACGTCACGCAATCTACCGAGTCGTGTTGTGCCGCTAGATGAAGCGCTACGGCACGAACCCCATGATTTTCTCCGCCAAAATTGTGTCTGAGGTTGGGATCTGCTCCGTGATCCAATAACCAATTTGCCGCTCTAACGTCTTCGCTATAGATAGCCCATAGCAGCGGTGTGCCTCTATAGGCGTTTGAATTCACCAGTGCGCCACGGCGAACGAGCCATGCCATGCCGTCGCACTGACCATTTCGAGCGGCCCAAGTAAGCGCCTCGTCTAATACCTCCTGTCGCGAAAATTTACGGTCCCACTTTGGAAAAACCAAAAGCGGCCGATAAAAGTCCAAACCTTCTTTGGCCGAAGGGGTTAATTTGTTGCCCGAAAAGAATCGATTTAAATTGCGACCGAGAGCGGCTGCATGTCGCAAATTGTCGGGTACGGCCGGTTGCGCAAGCAGTCGTCCCACGTCTGTTTTCGCGTAAAAAAGAGCCAGGGCGAGCGGTGAACCCCCATCGCACTGATAAAGAGAACCCGTCGTGGCCGCACCGGCGTCGAGCAGTCTTCTCCCGAGATCCAGGTGTCCCGCCATAGCCGCAGTATGTAGCGGTGTCCATGCTTGCTTCGTTGCTGCGTTTACGTCAGCTCCCGCTTCCAAGATTAGGTCGACGGCTTGGTGTTGCTCATTGGTACCCTGAACTGGAGGTATGGCGATGTCGCCAGTCGCAGATCGGCAGGCTAAGCCAAGTAAAGTGTCACCGTCTTCGGCTCTATCGTTAACAACTTCCGGCGTAGCTTTGAGTATTTCGAGCAAGCGAGCGTTGTCCCCCGCTCGCGCAGCGTTAGAGGCCGGTATCAAAAAGCTTTGATCTGCCATCAAACGGGTCAGTTCGCCTCGATAAACGTGAGTAGATTGCCGTCGGGATCTTTGATGCCGAAGGTTCGGGCACCGGTGGGGATTTCACCGAGTTGCACGTGGAAAGTCGCGTCGGCACGGACGGCCATTTCGTGAAATCGGTCAAAATGATGTGTCACGAAATTACACCCGCCGTGACCGGCAAGAACGCCCATCTCCATTTCTAGACCGAGATGGATACGGGCGTCGCCGTTTCGCAACACCGCATAATTTAAAGAATATTCTTCATCTGATTCTGAATCAGAATCAGAACGAAGTAGGAATTAAAGACGAGGTGGCCGTGGTGACCGTGAGAGTCATCGTGGTACAGTAGGTGATCATTTATTATAGACCCCTTACTATTTTAGCAAGGAAATTGAATTAGTGAATTTCATTCGATTTATATAGT
>CAXDSX010000187.1:0-4638 GCA_963992075.1 uncultured Pseudomonadales bacterium
CGGCATACGAGATCAGCCTCGGTCTCGTGGGCTCGGAGATGTGTATAAGAGACAGGTCAGCTTCTGGTCGAGTTTCAAACAAACTGCTTGAAGCACTACTCGAGGATTCGTTTTTTAGGCTCGATCCACCAAAGAGCACAGGGAAAGAAAAGTTCAACTTGAATTACATCGAACAACATCTAGGTGTCCTCTCGACAATAAAAGCCTGCGATGTCCAATCAACTTTATGCGAATTCACCGCGGTCACCGCGGCAAACGCAATCCGACGATGGGGGCCCGAATCAGCGCGCGTTGTCGTTTGCGGCGGCGGACGCTTAAACGCAGATTTGATGCGGCGACTAGGTTCACGTCTTAACGATTACTCGGTCATCCGTTCAGAAGAAATCGACGTGGATGGCGATAGCCTTGAGGCCGGCGCATTCGCCTGGTTGGCGCGTTGTTTTATAGATCAGGTGCCAGGCAACGTCCCTTCAGCCACCGGAGCCAAGGGGGAACGCGTACTCGGATGCCTATATCCCTCTGGACCTAAAGCTTAGATAGCAAATGAATTACCACATCCGCACGTAGAAGAAGCGTTCGGATTCGTAACGACAAATTGTGATCCCTGCAAATCTTCCCTGAAGTCGACCTCTGCTCCCACCAGATATTGGTAGCTCATTGGATCAACGACCATCGTAACTCCACTTCGTTGAACAACCGTATCATCTTGTGCGACGTCGTCATCAAACGTAAATCCGTACGAAAAGCCACTACATCCACCCCCAGTGACGAACACTCGGAGTTTTAGCTCATCGTTTCCTTCGTCCTCGATGAGTTTAGATACTTTATCAGCCGCGCGAGCTGACATCTGGATGTTCATGTCCACCATCACTACGATTCTAGCACTCAGGCTCTAACAACAGCTCAACTATAAACTTCAGGACGTAGCGCACGCTCCATTTGGTTTCCATCGGTACGTCTTTCCACATATCCGCGAGGGCACAGGAAAAACTACCCGCTTATACTCGTTGCACCAGGCTCAGTACTCATAAGCAGCACCGCAAATGCCAAAAAAAGACTGTCTACACCACACGGCTGATTATCGTCGTTGCGACCATGACCGTGTCGCAGGTCTTCCGCAAGAAATCTGTGTTTATGTCGCAACTTGAAGCGCTCGGACTCGAATATCCCCCACCGCCGTTGGGACAACACCTCTTGCGCACTTCTGTCGAAAACGTGATTTCCCGTAACTATTTGGTTCTCGATCCGGAAACGAATACTGGAGAGGTATGCCAACTCATGAAAACAGATACCGTAACTGGCAAACCTATTCCCGAATGGATAATCGTCGCATCCGAGCCCACTGGAGATACGTCGATACTAATTAGCAAAGACTTATTGCATGCGTTGAACAGCAATGTGGCTACATCGCTGACTTTGAACAAGATGCCTCAACTAACAAAAGAACTACCCCACATCGATGCTCGTTCGACCCTAGCAAAAGAACTCTCAAAATTAGACCACGCGGGAACTGAAATCCTTTGTGTGCGGAGATCAACGAGCAAGACAATAGGTCCAATTGTCGGTGTGTTGAACCGGCATCACATCAGCAAACACACCGCGTTGACTCAACAATCCGTTATCGGCCAATAGGCCCTCCCGCCTCCGAGCTTAACGTGCCATGATCCCCAGTTGTCTCATAACCGTGTCCAAATGCTCTACGTTAAAGCCTTCCACCTCATTGCCGTCGTTTGTTGGTTTGCCGGAATTTTCTACCTCCCAAGGCTTTTCGTGTATCACTCACTGTCACAAGATGCATCCGTTCGGGGCCAGTTTCGAGTAATGGAACGCGCCCTATTCCGCATCATCATGACTCCAGCCGCGATCGCGACTGCGATATTCGGCTTGTGGCTCGTATCGCTTAACTGGAGTTTGTATCGCGTTTCGATCTGGTTTTGGATCAAAATCAGTCTGGTGCTATTGCTCTACGCGTACCATTTTTATTGCGGTCATCTGCTCACCCATTTCGGAAGCGATAAAGATACCCATTCACACGTGTTTTACCGCTGGTTTAACGAAATGCCGGTTCTAGTTTTAGTTGCAATCACGATCCTCGTGGTCGTTAAACCCTTATAGAGGCTTCAATGAAATACGTTCAATCCGACGCATTAATGCAGCGTGCACGACGCTCGATTCCGGGGGGCGTGAACTCACCCGTACGAGCCTTCAAGGGTGTTGGAGGAACGCCGATTTTTTTCGTCTCAGCAGAAGGAGCAACCCTCACGGATGTGGATGGGAATCAGTACATAGACTACGTTGGGTCGTGGGGCCCCATGATCCAAGGCCACGGCTTTAAACCCATCGTTGACGCTGTCAAGAAGCAAGCGACCACTTCGCTTAGCTTTGGTGCCCCTACTGAATTAGAGATCACTATGGCGGAGAGGGTGGTGGAAAGGATTCCATCGATCGAGCTCGTACGGATGGTGAATTCAGGTACCGAAGCAACGATGTCAGCAATCCGTCTAGCGCGGGGATTTACGGAACGCGACAAAATTATCAAGTTCGAGGGCTGTTACCACGGTCATTCAGATTCACTACTGGTTAAAGCGGGATCCGGCGTTCTTACGCTCGGACTTCCGGACTCCCCCGGTGTTCCCGCAACCCTCGCTCAACACACAATCACGTTGCCGTACAACGACGCCAACGCCTTGATACAAGTGTTCGAAAATCACGGAAACGAAATCGGTGGCGTAATTTTGGAGCCGGTTGCCGGGAATATGGGTTGTATACCTCCCGCGCCAGGGTTTCTCGAAACGGCAAGACGATTAACCAGCGAATATCGCTCCGTGCTCATATTTGACGAAGTAATGACCGGTTTTCGTGTTGGTCCGGGGGGTGCTCAAGAGCTTTACGGAGTCGAGCCCGATCTAACAACCCTCGGAAAAATCATCGGCGGAGGCCTCCCCGTAGGCGCTTTCGGTGGACAAGCATCGATCATGAATCAAATCGCTCCGACAGGACCAATTTACCAAGCCGGAACCCTGTCGGGAAATCCGCTCGCAATGCAAGCAGGGATCGCCATGCTGGAATCTCTCGATGTTTCGTTTTACGAACAACTCGCAAACAACACTCAACGCTTGACCGAGGGAATCAAAGCTGCCGCGCAGCGCCACCAAATTCCCCTCGTAATCAACTACGTCCCGGGTATGTTTAGCCTTTATTTTACATCCGCGGAGGAAGTAACCGGGTATGCGGATGCAGCAGCTTCGAACGTTGATCGATACAATTTTTTCTTTCATCAAATGCTTGATGCCGGCATCTATTTCGCGCCGTCCGCTTTCGAAAGTGCCTTCGTCTCAGGGGCGCACGGATCGGCCGAAATTAACGCAACCATTACCGCTGCCGATCGAGTCCTTGGCTCAATGACATGACTCAATATGACGTCTACGGCATCGGAAATGCGCTCGTCGACATGGCTTATTCCATCGACGATGAATTTCTCATCGAAAACGACATCGCCAAAGGTCACATGACTTTAGTGGACGAAATACAAATGGAACGAGTCATTTCGAACCTTTGTGAGCACGTACCGGACAAAGCGTGCGGCGGTTCGGCCGCGAACACCATATTCGCCGTTCAAGGTTTCGGCGGACAAGCTTATTACTCGTGCCGAGTCGCAAACGATGCCATAGGAAATTATTTCGTCTCCGAAATGCATGACGCCGGTGTCGCCACCAACGCACAAGATCCGGCCACCAGCGGTAGTTCCGGTCGTTGCTTAATTCTCGTGTCGCCTGATGCACAGCGATCCATGAATTCTTATCTAGGCGTGTCTGAGCATCTAACCATTGACCAGGTCGACCAAGCCGCTCTCACTCATTCTAGACACCTATTCATTGAAGGCTATTTAGCGTCTTCTGCGAGCGGCTCGAAAGCCGCGACCTATGCTCGCGAAATCGCGGATCAACATAACGTCTCAACAAGCTTGACGTTATCGGACGTAACTATGGTTAATTTTTTTCGCGATGCATTGAACAACATCTTGGGCAACGGAATTTCTCGGCTTTTTTGCAATGAGGAGGAAGCGTTGGCGTGGGCGCGTACGGATCGTCTCGACATCGCCGCACGTGAATTGAGCGATATCGCCCCCGAAGTTGTTATCACGCTGGGTCCCAAGGGCAGCCTGTGCATCAGTCCTGATGGCAGGCGTGTGGTCGCAGGCTACGATGTTGAGGTAATGGACACCAACGGTGCGGGAGATATGTACGCCGGGGCCTTTCTCGCGGCGATTTCTCGGCAAGCGGCTGCTTTTGAGGCGGCAAGGTTCGCCAACTTTGCGGCATCTCGCATTGTCACCCGCTTCGGTGCTCGCCTCCCATCTATAAACGCCTATCAGGATCTAAAACTCGCATTTAGTTCTTAGGTCGAGGGTCGACTACATCGCGAAGGGAATCGAATGCGTGACGGCAATTTCAACGGGGGAGATCGAACAGCCAAAAGCGATCACCTCAACTCCTTGATCGAGCGCATCCCGGACGGCAGAAGCATAAACGGGGTCGATTCGGTTAGCCGTCGTCACCCTCTTTACGCCCTGTCTCTTATACACATCTCCGAGCCCACGAGACCGAGGCTGATCTCGTATGCCGTCTTCTGCTTGAA
>CAXDSX010000188.1:0-4623 GCA_963992075.1 uncultured Pseudomonadales bacterium
TCTCGTGAAGTTGACGATGTTTTTCGGCTTCGGTCGGACGAACAAGCCGGGCATATACCTGTGCAAGACCGTAGTGGGCGGTGACGTTTTCGGGATCGATGCGAAGCGACCGTTGATAGTGTTCGGCCGCTTGTTCCAACCACGCGAATTCCATGCGTTTGGAAGTCGCCAATTTTGAACGCTCGAACAGCGTTTGCGCGAGCGTATTGGTTAGCCTGTAGTCCAACGAAAAATCGAATCCCCGCGATCTTGCCTCCGGGTAGTTGGTTTGAACTAACGCGGTAAATGCATCGATAGCATCGTCCAGGTTCCCGTTTTGAAGATCCACCAAACCGCCGAACCAGTCCACCGACCAGGGATACGCGCCTTGCACACTGGCCGATTGCAGGGCTTCAACGGCTTCGGTCAAACGACCCTCACGCAGAAGTACCCTTGCCAAATTTAGCTCACCTTCGGGGCGATTGAGTTTGATCACCTGACGAAATGCTGCTTCTGCCTGTCGAAGTTGCCCGCGATCGGGTTTCCGTAACAATCCAATACCGTAGTCGTTCCAGCGCTGCCACTCTGGTATGGCCGGTGAATTGGCTTGTCGGATCGAGGAGTTAGGAAAGACGACACGGTCTTCGGCTATGGTTGTTACCGGAAGGTCATTGCGGACGAACGTTTCCCCCAAGAAGGCCCGCGTATATGAGGTGTCAAACTTGCGATACTGCAGGCGTGCCGTGAGTTCGATAGGCGAAGTCACTGACGTAGGGATTTCAATACGGTACTGAACGACGTCGGCTGCGCCAGGTGGAATTTGATGGTCGTAGAGCTTAGTGAAAATGTCTTCGGCGTTACGACGATCGATACGCTTGCCTCGTCGATCGAGAACATACGCATTGACGAAGTGTGACCATGGGTCGAGCTCACCATCGATACTTCGCAGAGCGCCGCTTCGGCCGATGGTCTTGCCGTCAGCCGTTGCCGTTACATCGAGCCAGATCTGGTTCGAATCTGCGGTTCCTTCGGAAAATAGATGCCCGAGCGTCAACGTTCGGATCACAACGTCAATGAGATACGTCGACCCAGGTTCGAGTACGGGGACATTGGGACGTACGGCTTGATCCACGGGAGCGTCAATGCTGATACCTTCTCGAACCGCAAAGACATCGAGCCGGAGTGAGTCTTTTAGGATTCGTCGGTGGTTTTCATTCACGCTTCCTGGCATGTCCAGCAGGTGCGGTATGGCGGTATTGGCCGCCGGGAAATGGTGGCCATGAACCGCCATCGTCCCTGTTCGTGCGTCCGGTTTTGCGCCGAAATCCTTTGAAGGGGTTAACGGCATATGGCACTCGTTACAACTATCGACGGCCTTGTCGGGGTAATAGAAACTGGCGACACCGTGTCCGGAGACACCGCTTAAAAGGTAAGAATCGTAATGGTTTTGGCCGCGCAACCAGCGGTAATGGTTAAGTTCTTCTGGCAAATGGACCTTGTGACACGTGCCGCAGAATTCGGCACTCTTGTGAAGCGGTTTGAGGAAAGTTCTCTTGTGGAATGACGGTTTCCCTTTAATGAGTATGCCGTTCAGCCATACCAACCTAGGGTCGTCTGAAAACGCGAAAGGATAGTGTTCTGGAGTGCCGATTAAGTAATCCGCGTTTCCGCGTGGACTGTTCAGTTGTTCGATGGCGTGGCAAGCCACGCATGTGATGCCGGCATTGGCTGTTGGATGCTCTACGTCGTCGAAGTTGGGGTCGTCAAAGGCGCCGGAAAAGAGCGGCACGGGGTCGTGGCATCCAGCGCAAAACCGGGCGGCGCGAACGTCTCCATCGCGCGCCATGGCCATCTGGCGGGTGTTGCGTACTGAAAAGAGGTAGGCGGGATTATTGAATGATGCGAACCGATGGGCGCTGTATTGCCACTGCGCGTGGACGTCTTGGTGGCAACCCGCACAATAGTCGTCTCGCATGAGATCGGTCGCGTCGATGAATCGTCCGTCAGCGGGCCGAGCCAGAGAGGGAAAGAAATAGGGTTCGGGGGCGATTTCACCGTCGACGCGCTGGGCTTCGCTAATCCACACGCCGACGACACTGAGACCGAGGCTGGCGACGCCAATTCCTATCCCGGTGCCCCAGCGAATGCGTGATCCCGCAAGGCGATGGAGGACGAAGAGCCAGGCGATAACTAAGGGCGCGATGACGTGCAACCAATAGAGACTTTCGCGGCTGACAGGATGCCTTATTTCAACAAGAGGGATACCGCGTGTGAGTGCGATGCCGCTGATCAATACGACGATCAACGTGGCGAAAAGAGCGAGTCCAAGACGAACCGCGATCCGGTTTGGCCGATCGATGGCACGCCGTAGGTGGAGGATCGCGTAAACGATTGAGGGCACAACAATGACAATGCCAAGGACAAGATGAGCCAGAAACGCGGTCTGGTAGACGGCATTTTCAAGAGTTACGTCGTTCAGCCACTGCAAGAAGGTGATGGTCGCGAGATAGACAGAGTCAACAACCAGCAGCGAAAAAAGCACCAGGACGGCGACTAGCAGTTTACGTAATCCAGGGCCGACGACCTCAGTGCTTTGCAAGACCGGTCCTGCTAATGGGATGTCGACGCTTTGTCAGAGGAGGCGTCATGTCGTGTCAACGGCCAGCCTGGAAACGAACATTGTAGCGCTCGTGCAGTCGATTCCGGTGCGCCAACGCAGTGGTATCTAGTGAGAGATTACTGGGGAGCGGCGCGATGGTTTCGCCGTGTTCGGTGTATAGGTCCATGTCCTTCGCGTAGCCGCGGAAATCTAGGACAAAGTATCGTTCGTAACCCGGTAAGACCGGGGCTAGTGCAGGAAACTCCAGATGAATCTCCTCGCCGCCGCCAATGATGGCTAGAGCGCCGTCGACCTTTTCAATCAATTCGTGTGCGTCACCGAGCGCTGTGTAAAAGCCCGCTTGATACTTTGTGTCCCAATAAGGAGCGCGATCGTTGTAGTCGTAATTGGGTAGTCGTTGCTCGGTGGTGGTGCGTTTGGGAAAACCGATTTTCCCGATCCGGGCGGAGACGGGTTGAATAGAAATGGGAGAGACGCCAGCGAGCGACTCTTCCCAAACGATCTGTAGGCGATCCCAGTATATTTCCATGTTGGTCGAGAGCCGTAGCGCATTTGTGCCGGAAGGTAAGTTGGTTAGCGGAACGGCCATAGCCTTCGGCATGCCTGCGGGGTACCCGAATTCCATGAGCAGTGGATGCCACAATCCGTCCTGATCTCTAACTTCTATGCTGGGTGCCTGGTATCGCTTTCCAGCTTGCCAGGCCGCGAACACGGTTTGAGAGTAACCGTACTCTAACCAGCCGTCTGCGAGCAGCACGGCCCCGTCAGTTTCGATGGGTTCATCGAATTCCAACGTGAGTACCTGATGGTCATCCAAAAGGCCAATGAATCGTTGGTCGATTGAACCCGGGTCCGGGGCGCGTTCATCTCGATGCCAGACCAAGCCGGTAACGTCGTCTCCGCTTTGATTTGTGACGCGGCTCGGTGTGATGGAGTGTCGGTACGCGATCGCGCGGCCGGTGACGGTCGGACCATCTGCCCCCATGCGTTCGTCGAGGGCGAGCGACCAGCCTTCGGGTAGGTCGTACACCTCGATTGTTGCCGCATCGAGGTAGGCGGCTTCTTCCATGGGTTCGGTTAATTTGATGAGGTAACGACCGTCACGTGGGCGTAATTGGTCCGCCTTCATCAGGTATCGCTCAAACGGACGTGGCGGATTGTAAATCCCAGGTTCCGCAAAAAATCCTAATCCGCCGACGCCTAGTACGTCACTAGCAAATCGATACGACGATCCGTCCCAGGCGAAGACAACGGGACAACTGGCGAGTTGCCGTTGGATTTCGGCGACCGTGTGAACCTTGTCTTTGCTCAAATTGCTTTCGGATTGAGATACACCGTCAGACCACTCCAGCGCAATGAAATTGGCTTTGTCCTCACCCGCGAGTCCGACGCTAATCGGACTCAAGCTCTGTCCAGGTCCTGAGTGAGAGTCTAATGACTCCAGTACCGACCAACGTCCACCACTGCGAACCTTGATGCGTGTACCAATACCGGATGCGTTAGAGCGCATCTGTTCGGCTTCGCTCTTTCCAGTTGGGATCAAGGTGAGAAAAGGGTGGCGTCCAGGGCCGGGATGCCAGGCATAGAGCCCAGTCTTTCCCACCACCACGACCGACGGTCCATCCTCGGGCTGCAATGTCACCGCAATTGCCGACGCGATTTCGATATCACTTGAGAATAAAAAGAGATCGTTCGCAAGATCAAAGACGTCAAAACCATTCGGACCTGAAAGCAACAAGTCGGGACGTCCGTCACCGTTAAAGTCGTTGACGGCTATCTCGTCCCAGGTGCGCCTCGATCGGGCGGGCGCGATGACCGGTTCGAATTGCCAGTCCGACCCTGCCCGTTGCCAAACTCCCAGCCCGTTGGATTTTTGTAAGACATAAATCTCGACGAAACCGTCAGCGTTAACGTCGGCGACGGTCGATGCTTTGATGGCACTTTTGCTTAGGTCCTGTCTCTTATACACATCTGACGCTGCCGACGAATAGAGAGGTGTAGATCTCGGTGGTCGCCGTATCATT
>CAXDSX010000189.1:0-4619 GCA_963992075.1 uncultured Pseudomonadales bacterium
GTTCGTCTTTGAGAACTTGGGCGATGGCGTCGCGAAATCCTGCGTCTCGGACCCTGTGAGCTGAGTAGGTGGGTTGGGCCAAATAACCACGAGCGATTTTATGTGAGCCCTGGGCCCCAGCTTCCACGGACTCGAGTTGGTTTGCGATTGCGAATTCAATGGCTTGGTAATAACACGTTTCGAAATGGAGAAATCGATGATCTTCGCGACAGCCCCAGTTTCGGCCAAAGAGAGTTTTCCCTCCGATAAAGTTGATGGCTCCCGCAATATAACGACCGTTTCTCTTGCACAAGATCAGTAATGTTCGGTCTGGCATCAGCTCTGAAAGCAAGCTAAAGAAAGAACGGGTGAGGTAGGCACTTCCCCATTTGCGGTTACCGGTATCGACGTAAAACTCGTAAAAAGCATCCCAATGGCTTTCTCTAAAGTCGCTGCCGGTAATCCACTCGATAGTGATGTCGTTTGAGACGGCCTCGCGACGTTCTCGACGAATATTCTTGCGTTTCTTGGAGGATAAATCCGCCAGGAACGTTTCGAAATTGTCATAACCGTTGTTGCGCCAATGGAACTGCGTATCCATCCGTTGCAGCATTCCGAACTTACCAGCCCGGTCCCATTGTGTTTTGGGCAGGAAAGTCATGTGCAGTGAGCTGACTTTGATTTGTTGTGCGACTTGGACGAGTGCATGCAAGAGTTGTTCTTCGATATTGTCTCGCTCAGGCAAATCCCCCACGAGAAGTCGTCGCCCCGTGGCCGGGGTAAACGGAACGCTCACTTGCATTTTCGGGTAATACTCGCCGCCCGCCCGGTAGTAGGCGTCTGCCCAACCTGAATCAAAAACATATTCCCCGCGTGAATGAGATTTGAGGTAGATGGGTACCACACCAACCGCGGTCTCCGCCTCCTTAAGGCAAAGGTGAAACGGTTGCCATCCCGTTTCCGCGACGGCGCTGCCACTTTCTTCTAGCGCACGCAGGAAAGCGTGATCCAAAAACGGGTTGTATTCTTCGCTCGCGGGGTTGGCACATCGGTTCCATTCACTCGACGAGATCGTCTTAATGCTCTGGAGTACGCTGGCCGTACGGTCGGTCAAAACTCGGTTCCGAAACTGGGCTTCTTAATATACATTGAGCTTTGCCCGGATGGCGTTTTTTGGTTCGATTATACGGAGTGGTATGATCAGGGGTCCGCATACTTCGGGCGTTTCTCGCCCCGCGGTTATCGCACAGGGAACTCAGCAGTGCCCGTCTTTGATCTCACTTCGGGGTCTGTCGCCCGTCATCTAAGTCGCCTAACTGCGCCCATGTTCCTTGGGATCTCCTCGATGATCGTCGCGTCGATGATCGACACGGTTTACATCGGTTGGATTGGAACGGTGGAACTCGCGGCGGTGAGCTTTACGTTTCCGCTCGTGATGGCTGTGTCGAGTGTCTCCATGGGACTCGCCATGGGAGCCACTTCAATAATGTCGCGCATCGTGGGCGGTGGGGACCGCGAACGATGTCTCCTCATCGGAACGCACACGTTGATTTTGGTATTGCTCTTGGTGGTTGTGATCTCGATTTTGGGATACGTCTACGCCCCCGTTCTCTTTCAATGGCAAGGTGCCGGGGAAGAGATCCTGCCCATCACGGTTTCGTACGTGCGTATATGGTTCGTCGGGTTGCCGTTGTTCGCGATACCCATGGTTGGGGGAATGATGCTGCGTGCACTCGGCGATGCGCGCACGCCCGGCATTATTATGACGTTGAGCGCGATACTCCAGGTGTTGATTGCACCGCCATTGATATTCGGGGTTGCCGATATAAACGGTCTCGGGGTAAACGGTTCAGCTTGGGCGTTTATAGTATCGCGTGCTGCACTTTCTCTATACGCGCTCGTTGTCTTTCATCGATTTGGGCTCTTTGGTCATCCCGGTTCTGTAAAGCAGATGCTCGGTTCTTGGGTGGAGGTCCTACGTATCGGGGTCCCGTCAATGGCCTCTAGCTTAATCGGCCCCGTGTCGATGAGCGTGCTGATGGCGCTCTTGGCAGTTCATGGGCACGCTATTGTGGCAGCGTTTGGCATAGCGACTCGAATTGAGTCTCTGGCCACCATGGTGCTTATGGCTCTTTCTTCGAGTATTGGCCCATTTGTTGGTCAGAACTATGGTGCAGGAAAAACAGAACGTATCCGAAAAGCGCTATCGCTTTCGTACCGGTTTTCGATGGTATGGGGATTGTTTGCTTGTGCCGTCCTGGCGGCGTTCGGCAACTTGCTCGTGGGAGCCATGGTCGATGATGTGGACGTTATCGAGGCAGCCGTTCACTTTATGCTGATAGTGCCGATCACCTTTGGCTTTTTCGGTGTCACGATGATGGCCACCAGTTACTTCGTGGCGTTGGGCCAACCGATGCCGTCTTTCGTGATTTCGATGCTTCGTATGGTGGTCGTACAGATACCGCTAGCGGTAGTTTTCGATTTCTTCTTTGGGTATCGCGGCGTTTTCGCCGCGATTGCTGTAAGTAACGTGCTGGTGGGGTTACTTGGCTACGTGTGGGCAAGACGCGAATTGAACCGAGATGTTCGAGCGGGCTACCTGTTAAGCATCAGCTCATAATCTAAAAGATATCGGCGTCGATTCCCGCGGCGAGCGCCATACCCAATTCCTTGCATCTGGCTAGATCATCGGGTGTTGCATCACCGACGACGACCACTGGCTCCTGCACTTCTTTAAACGGGTAGCCGTTGGCGATCCTTCGGATGGCTCGTAAAGCGCCGCTCCCATCATTTCCCGCGCTGATGAATACTGAGTACGGTAGCGGCTGGATTTTCCCCTCGACCTCGTAAAAGGTTCGATCGAGGAAGTCCTTCATGGCGCCGGACATGTAGCCGAAGTTTTCGGGTGTGCCGAGCAGCAATCCGTTGGACTCAATAATATCTTTCGGACCAGCTTCTCGAGCGGTTTTAGTGGTTACGGAAACCGACTCGAATAGCGCGTTGTTTGCACCGTCGTAGACCGCTCGGGCAAGGCGTTCGGTGTTTCCGGTCTTCGAGTGATAAATGATGAGTAGGTTTTTTGCCGCCATGGTTCAACGTCGGCGTAGTTCCATCCTCTGGTGTTGCAAAGCAGGTCGATGGTGTTCCGTTTAACCGCGAATAGCTTTTATGACCTCTACGCAACGGTCAAGGATTGGCAGAACGGTATCGGCCGTCTCCGCTGGCAGGTTAAAAATGAGATGGTCGAATCCCTGGTCAATCCTGCCGCGCGCCTGATCTGCGTTCATCGGAGTGCCGAACAGAGCTAGATCGAGTTCCTCAACTTTTCTACCATGAGCTTCGAATGCGTCGCGCAGACGGTCCATGTTCCCGGACCCCAATCCACCGATAGGCATCCAGCCGTCCGCATAATCGGCGATTCGATCGAACACCCACTTTGAGTTAGCCCCTATCCAAATCGGTGGACCGTTTCTCTGTACCGGTTTGGGGTAGGACCAAATCGGTTCGAAATCAACGTGTTCGCCATGAAACTCGGCTTCCTCCTTCATCCAAATTTCACGCATGGCGAGCACCTTTTCTCGAACAATGGCCCAGCGGTTTGGGAAATTTGCGCCATGGTTCTCCATCTCTTCGCGATTCCAACCAGCACCAATTCCGATGACGCTGCGACCGTTGGAAATCATATCGAGTGACGCGATTTCCTTCGCCGTGGTAATCGGATCACGTTCAATGATTAGGCATATCCCAGTCCCTAAGCGAATACGTTCGGTCACGGCAGCAGCCGCTCCCAACGCGACGAATGGATCGTGGGCATGCCAGTACTGTTTTGGCAGGTCGCCCCCTCCAGGAAAGGGTGACTTACGACTTACGGGTATATGGGTGTGTTCGGGGAAAAACAAACTGTCGAGGCCGCGTTCCTCAACCGCTTTCGCGAGTTCGACGGGCTGAATCGAATAATCGGTTGGAAACATGGAAACCCCGAATTGAATCTCTTCGATCGCGCGAAAGGCCATGACGCTGCCCTGTGTGTAAATATATTCTCAAGATAGTACGTCGTGATTGAGCTATGCGAAACCCGGCGCGTTGGAACGGCGCTAAGTCGTGCAGAATGGACAACCTTGGTAACTCACCGTGAGAGAGGAAAACATGCGCTTATCAGAACCGCGAATCCCACCGCTGCCGGAATCTGATTGGGATGCGGCACAGAGGGATCTTATGCAACCGTTCGTGGCTGGTGGTCGAGTCTTCAATGTTTTCGGAACGTTAATTCATCATCCCGACCTGTTTCGTCGCTGGCTCGTGTTCGCGAATCATGTCCTGGGTAAATCGACGATAGACGTGAGACAACGGGAAGTACTCATCCTCCGGACTGCAAAACTCGTCGATTCGGAATACGAATGGGGCCAACACGTCGTCATCGCTAAAGAAGCCGGCTTAGATGATGACGAAATCCAGGCCATCGGAACTACGGGAGACGGTCTGGCCCAAGTGGAACAACTACTGTGCGACGTGGCTGACGAACTCACGAGAGATAAAGTGTTATCCGCCGACCTATGGGAAAAACTCAATGAAAACTTCGATACCCGACAAGTCATGGATATCGTCTTTACCGTCGGACAATACACTATGCTAGCGATGGC
>CAXDSX010000190.1:0-4605 GCA_963992075.1 uncultured Pseudomonadales bacterium
GGCATACGCGATCAGCCTCGGTCTCGTGGGCTCGGAGATGTGTATAAGAGACAGTTGCAGCTGCATGCAATCGATTTCGCCCGACTCGTCGGTAGCGCTCAGTTGATACCTGTCGCCGTTCTTACAAACGTCACTCTCGATCATAAGGACCTGGGACTCAGCGACATCGCGAACGTCAACGATGTTCCAAAGAGCTTGCCAGCCGCGCTGGCAGGGTTTACCCGCAAGCATCCGGCCGAGGAACCATTGCCAGGAGCCGATTAACTCGTGCACTTTGCTGAGTAATGGTCCGAGCACCACGATGGGACAGACGGAAATTGACTCGAACCGGCCATCTTCTGCCGCCACGCGGTTGACCATGTGCTCGGTTTCTACCTTGGCCATGGCATAGCCGGTCTCGCCTTTTTCTTCAAGGTTATCCAAGTTCCAGTTCGGGTCGTCGTCTCGGTTGTCTGATGCCCAGTCGCTTTCTGTGTAGACGTAGCCAGGTGGTGCCGGGTGTCCAATTGCGGCGAAGGAACTTGTGTAGATAAATCGTTTAACGGTCCCGGTACTCTGGATGGACCTAAGTACGTTTGCTGTCCCGTTAACGGCGCCGTCGTATACCTGGCGTGGATTATTGGCGCCACCGTAGCCCATGGCCGTGCCGACGTGAAGGACGGCGCTGCACTCGGCAAATGGCGCATCGTAGCTCCCGTCATCGAGAAGATTGGCGGTATGTAACTCCACGTTCCCCGAGTAGCCGGCACTATTCAACGCCAATAGGTGTTCGGTTTTATCTGGATTGTTGGCGTCGGTGATACAAGCGCGCACGTTGTAGCCACGCTTCAGGAGTGAGATGACCACATGCGATCCGATGTAACCGGATGCACCGGTGACAGCGACGGGTCCGTCAGTCGACGTTACGGCGGGCATAAGCTACCCCATTCGTAGGTGTTTATGGTTTGAATCGGGTAGCGTATCGCAGATCGTCTCGGGTATTCAATTTAATAAAAACGTTTAAATATCAATAATATATAAAATAACTCTTAATATATTTCGATTATTTGGATGGTGGAAGTTGAAATTCTGCCAAAGGTCCTGCGTAGGGTTCCAATTCGTAACGACAAGGCTGCTCCATCAGACGCGGATCGTTCTGTTCCTGCAAAATCTGGAATAAGCGTTCTTGCATCGTCTTGCGGACATTTGCGTAGGCGGAATCCTCAGCGACATTGTGCATGTAGTGTGGGTCGTGGATAAGGTCGTAGAGCTCTTCACGGGGACGTTTTCCGAAAGCAAGTTGGTAAAGCGGTTCCACGTCGTGTTCTTCGCGATGGTGGATCATCCAAGCTTTCGTTGGACTCGCATCCAGATCAGCGTAAGCGACCATCGTGTTGTATGCCAACTGCTCGTAATCGGGTGCCGGGGTGGATGGATCGTCGAGGCCCTCCGGGTCGCCCATGGGCCAACGGTCGGGTTCGAAGTTAACGATATAGATGAAGTCTTTGGTCCTCAGTGATCGTTGTGGGTACGGAAGGTAGCCGTCACGAGCGACGTGGACATGACGCTCACGACCAGTCACTACGAAATCTCTAGAACTGTCGATTTGGCCGCTGGCGGGGCTTTGAAATAAAGGAATAAGGCTCTTTGAGGCCATGGTTTCAGGGGGATCAATCCCGCCGGCCTCGCAGAATGTTGGTGCGAGATCCATCAGGTTCACGAAGTCATCGATGACGCGCCCTGGTTTGACGTGTCCTGGCCAGCGTACGGCTAGTGCAACTTCGCAACCGATATCGTAAAGGTTGCACTTAGCTCTCGGCATTCCTGGAATCCCGTGATCGCCGCTGACAACGAACAAGGTACTTTCTAGAACGTCCTCGCGCGAGAGTTCATCAAGAAGAATACCGATGCCTTGGTCTACGGCAAGACACTCGCCGAGATAATCGGCAGCATCCTCGCGAATTTCGTGAACGTCTGGCAGAAAGGCAGGCAAGTGGCCTTGCACAGCATCGGGGTCAATACCCCAAAGCGCGTGTCCCGAACCGCGTTCCCAGGTTCGGTGGGTGTTCGTGGGTCCCCACCAATAGCAGAAAGGTTTTTCGTCCGGACGGGCATCAAGGAAGGCGCGAAAGTTTTGGCGCGTCTCGTCGTACAGTACCTGCTTCGCACCTTCGATCCCGAATTCAGGCGCGTTCTCGGTTACCCAGTGTGAAAACTGATTGAAGTGGACACCGGCAGGTTGGTACCGGGTCCTCTTAGCCCCAATCGGCGCGTTCGTCGTGCGCCCGGGACTCCAAACTTTGTACTGGTAACCGATGAAATAGCCGCCTCGGTTTTCGAGTTCGATGGGAAAGGTCGGGATCGCATCGTCCCAGACCGCCCCCACGAGGATGGCGCCCAAGCCGGTTTGCCAGAAATATTGGCCAGATAAAATTGAACTGCGGCATGGCGTACAAGACGGTGCCGGCACTAAAGCGTTTAAAAAAAGAGCGCCCTCTCGTGCCACTTGATCGAAGTTTGGTGTGTCGATGAGGGCTGAGAGGGAGTGGGGTCCTTCGTGTCTTCGGTACGCGCTCGCGTAGCGGCCCCAGTCGTCGGCGAAGGCAAAAACGATGTTGGGTTTCACTTCAGTCCCTGCCATTACAGTGAGCTCCAAGCCTTGTGTCGGTTTACGTTTGCGTCAGTGAATAAATTACCTGGATTAAAGCTCGATTGTCAGAGTGGGGCATGGCTCTGACTTAGGACGTGAAGACGATCGACTTCGAGATCAATCCACGTTTCGATCGTGCCGTCTGGCCAACGCACGGTCACTCGTTTGATCGTCTCCGCCGTCCCGAGTCCAAAGGTAAGCGGTAGTTCGACTTGAGATAGATAACTACGGGTTGGCATCACCGTTCGGTGCTGAATCCCATTGGAGGACAGCAACGTGACCCTCGCGCCGATTGCGCTGGGGTTAGGCGGCTTGGATTGAAGCCTTAGGCGTAACCAATGGTTATCGGTTACTAGCTCGTTTCGTAACAGTGAGGGTTTACCATTGACTTGGGTCAGGATGACGTCGAGGTCACCGTCGGCATCAATATCTGCGTACGCGGCTCCGCGTCCTGCCCGGGCGATCTCTAGGTCACCTGTATTACGTACTAGCTGATACGGACGTTTGCATGTGGGTGAACAGTTCCAGAACAACTGCACAGGCTGACGGTACTGTTGACTTGATTGAACGCGATTGATTTCAGGTTCAACGTGGCCGTTGGCTGCAAGAAGGTCGAGTGCCCCGTCGAGATCGACATCGAGAAACACTAGTCCAAAGGTGAGCGCTCGGCGTGAGGCAGCGCCGATGCCCGCGACGATAGCATTGTCGCTGAACACTTCGTCATTTTTTCGCAATACGTAGAAGGAAGACATCTCGTTGGCAAAGTTTCCGATTGCGAGGGAAAGATTGCCGTCATCACCGTTGCGGGCCGCGTCGATGCCCATTGCGCCGGTCGCTAAACCTGCGCTATCGAAGGCAAGACCGTAACCGATCCCCTGCTCAATAAAACGACCGTCTTGTTGATTGATGAACAGAAAATTACGGACAGTATCGTTAGCCACCGCCAGGTCGAGCCAGCCATCTTCATTTATGTCGACCGGAAGTACGGCAAGTCCTTTTCCGACGGCAAGTTGCGACCCCTCTTGGGTCACCATGATGCCTGCTTGTTGTGTGACGTCGACGAAACGCCCGCCATCGTTTCGATAAAGGTAACTGTGGGTACCTGAGAAATCGGTTGGTGGCCCATAGGCCCTGCCAATACCGGTTAGTCGGTAATCGACCTCGCGATCGATATCCCTCGACCAACCCACGTAGTTGGTGACGAATAGGTCGAGGTCTTGATCTTGGTCAAAATCAAAAAATGCGGCGCTGGTACTCCAGGCATCTTTTGCACCAGCAACACCCGTATTTACGGTGGCGTCCTCGAATCGGGCTCCGCCAATATTGCGCAATAACTTGTTGTAGCCGTACGCAGAAATAAATATGTCGACATAACCGTCGCCATCGTAATCGCCGGCCGCGATCCCCATGCCGTAGATTGTGGCGTCAAATCCGGTCTCGAGCGTAACGTCCTTGAACGTTCCATTGCCCTCATTCCGATAAAGGCGAGATCGGGGCGACGGTTCACGCGTTTCTTGCCATGGCCAGTGGTTCGAATTCACGAGGACGAGGTCTTGATGGCCGTCGTTATCAAAGTCAAGGAATGCGACGCCACCTCCCATGGTCTCAGGTAGGAGGCGCTCACCATATGCCCCGCTGACGTGGGTAAAGTTAATGCCTGCAGACGAGGTGACGTCCGTGAAGACGAGGTCGGGGGCGATTACGTCGTTCCCCTGCGGATTGCTAGGTCCCAATGGTTCACGCTGCTCGAGCGGTATCGGTTCCGGTCGGGTGAAGTGCTGCCCGAGGAAAATCAGAAAGCCGAGAAATCCGGCGATCCCGATCGCAACCAACGATCGCCGAATTGCGCGGCGAATGCGTGCCTCGTCGCGGTCGACATCGCTCATTGATGGATCGGTAAGCCGCTGTCTCTTATACACATCTGACGCTGCCGACGAATAGAGAGGTGTAGATCTCGGTGGTCGCCGTATCATTAA
>CAXDSX010000191.1:0-4605 GCA_963992075.1 uncultured Pseudomonadales bacterium
ATCTACACCTCTCTATTCGTCGGCAGCGTCAGATGTGTATAAGAGACAGGACCTTAGAGAGGCATTCTGGAGTGGGGGGATTCCAACATGCAGGATCAACTTGTCGTAGGCCCTCGGATCATTCACACCGAAAACTTGCCGAGATTACGCGGTCGGAGAGTTAGGATGAGACTTGGGTATTCAAACGATTGCAGTATGCTTCAGTATGCCATCGGCGTGGGCGAGGGCGAACATGAAACTAACTATCGAGTTCAAGCGATGAAGGGAACGGTTTGATGGACTACGTAGAGCGTGTGAATTCTCTGCGACCACCGCGACCTCTTACTGAAGGTCTTGAAGTGGACGCGACCAATGCGGCTCGAGTGAAAAAAGCGGTAGAAGACGTCGAACGTCAAGGCTTTGCGATCATTCAGGACTTTTTGTCGACGCAAGACCTTGACGCGATTCGTGAGCAGATGGCACCGATATTCGAGATGACGGGGACTCGAAACGCGAACGATTCACGAGGCAGTCATCGGAAAGGCTATTTCGGCGTACAGGCGGTCCATGTCCACAATTTATTCGCCAAGACGCGTGCCGTCGATGACATTGCGATCGATCCGTTGTTGCTTCTAATTATTGAGGGTGTGTTGGGCCCGTCGTTTCAGATGTCGGTGGCGACAGCGATGTGTCCGGACCCAGGCGTTGATCCACAGGGGTTTCATCAGGACGATGGCCATTATCCGTTACCTCGACCAAGACCGCCGTTTATCGCCAATACTCTAGTCGCTCTCGACGATTTTTCCGAATCGAATGGGGCAACTCGACTGGTTCCGGAAAGCCATCGGTGGACTCACCCGGTCAATCAGGAAGAGGGATTCATTTTCGCCGAAATGCCAGCAGGATCGCTGTTGGTGTTTGACGGCGCGTTGTGGCACGCCGGCGGAGGCAACTCAACAAAAGACCAAAGGCGTCGCTCCATTAACTTCAATTTTAATTTGTCGTGGTTAAGGCAACAGGAAAATCAGTACGTGGGTATTCCGCGCGACGTGTGGCTGTCGCTTCCTGAGAAGTTGCAACGTTTACTGGGATTCCAAAAGGTCAACTTCCTCTATGGCAGTGTGGATTACACCGACCCGCTGGTGTATTTCAAAGAACACGCAGACAAGTAGTGGTGTATTCCAAGGATTTAAGTCGTTTCTCATTGCCTCGCGGCTCATTACGCGGGTCCTTTGCGGGAGATCAATGCTAAGAAGCACCGCTATCGTTATCGGTATTGTTGGGCTGCCTATGATCTGGGTGGGTGCAGAGCTCGCCTTGATGGGTGGAACGCCGTACTACCTGGTGGCAGGGTCGCTGATGACCTTCAGTGCGATGGACTTGTGGCGGAAGCAAAAGCGCGGATTTTACGTGTTTATGGGAGTGCTTCTGTTAACGCTCGTTTGGGCCGTTTATGAGGCTCAGTTTGAATTCTGGCTAGTGGGTTCTCGTATCTGGCTGATCGGTATTCTTGCACTCTGGCTTTCCATGCCGGCAATCCGACGACAACTCTGGGCAGACGATCTGCCGACGTTGTTCAGTATGCGCACGATGCAGATTTGCGGCATTGCAAGCTTGGCCGTGCTGTCCGCGATGACACTCAATCTTTTGAGTAACGACGTTTTACCGTTTGAGGATGGACCTTACAAATCGACTCAGAACCCCCCGGATTGGGAAGCCTACGGTGCCAGCCAGGCCGGGACGCGTTACGTTCCTCATACCCAGATCAACAAAGAAAACGTCAGCAAACTAACGCGGGTCTGGCAAGCGGATACCCATCGAGTTGGTCGCTTCAGCGGTACACCCATTCAGATAGATGACGGCCTGTACCTCTGTACTGCTCAGAATGTCATGCTGGCGCTTGATGCCGATAGCGGTGCTGAGCGCTGGCGTTTTGATCCAGAAAACAAAACACCGCCGTTCGGGATTCTGGGAAATTGTCGCGGCGTCACGCATTACCATATTCCAGATCGTCCCGAGGGCGAGCACTGCGCAGCACGGATCTACACGGCGACGACGGACGCCCGCATGATCGCTGTGGACAAATCGACCGGTGAGCTTTGCGACGAATTTGGTGGCGCCGGCGAAATCTCTTTACTTGCAGGGATGGGCCCTGTGAAACCCCTCTATTATTTTGTTACTTCGCCACCCACGGTTGCGAGCGGTGCTTTGGTCGTTGGCGGTTGGGTCATGGATAACCAGGAAACCGAAGAGCCTTCCGGGGTGGTTCGGGGCTATGACCCGCGCACGGGTCAATTGTTGTGGGCCTGGGACATCGGTCGCGAGGGACAAACGGATCTACCTGAAGCCGGCAGTTTCTATACCCGTGGTACGCCCAATGTGTGGAGTCTGACGTCGGCTGATGACCAATTAGGCTTGGTTTATGTGCCGACTGGTAACGCTACGCCGGATTACTTTGGGGGTCACCGTACCGAGGTCATGGACAGGTACGCCAGCTCCATCGTCGCGATCGATGCGAAAACCGGGCTGACACGGTGGCATTTTCAAACCACCCATCACGACATTTGGGACTACGACGTCCCATCGCAACCGACGCTCGTCGATCTGAATCTTGATGGCCTTATACGCAAAGCCGTGATCGTGCCAACGAAGCGCGGTGAGCTTTTTATGTTAGATAGAGCAACCGGTGAGCCGCTGACCGAAATCGTTGAACGAGAGGTGCCGCAGACGGATTTGCCCGATGAACGATCGAGTCCTACCCAGCCGTTTTCGTCGGGCATGCCGTCCTTTGCCCATCCTCGCTTATCTGAACGAGATCTTTTTGGTATCACACCCTTTGATCAAATGGCCTGTCGTAAAGCGTTTTATAACCTTCGTTACGAAGGGCCCATGACGCCACCGTCCATCCGAGGAACACTGCATTACCCCGGACCGGCGGGTGGTATGAACTGGGGCAGCGTGGCTGTCGATGAAGAGCGGCGGCTGATGGTGGTGAACAACCTTCATCTGCCCTGGACCATCCACATGATTCCAAGAGAGGACGTTGTGAGGGAGGCGCGGACAGGCGCATCGGCTGGCTTTGGCATCGGCGGCCCGCAACGCGGCACACCCTTCGCCGCGCGTGTGGGGATGTTTGCTTCGCCGGTAGGTTTGCCCTGCCTGAAACCACCGTACGGAGAGATCGCCGTCGTGGATCTCACCAGCCAAAAGATCCTTTGGCGGCGGGGGGTAGGTCCGCTCAATTTAGGGTTTCCTTATACGGCCGGCTCGTTCGTTACCGCAAGCGGCCTAATCTTTAACGCTGGCGTGATCGACGGACAGGTACGCGCTATTGATACGCTGACGGGCGATATCGTCTGGCAGGACAAGCTTCGTTCCGCTTCCGACGCTACGCCCATGAGTTACGTGAGTCCGACGACCGGACGACAATACGTATTGGTCACTGTACCGGGCAACCGACAGACCGGCGGGAGTGTGATCGCCTACGCTTTGGCGGAATAAGCCTGTCTCTCGTGACCAAATTACTTCTGTCGTCGTCTCCCTCGATACCGTTTGTTGCGCTCTCGCTGGAATGCGACTTGAGATTGATGCGGTTAGACGTAGACCCTTGAAGTTCTGGAACAATAAGGAGGGTAGATTCGTATGGCCATAAATCCCGAGATACCCGGGGGGTTCGTCAAAAACGTCCTCGGCTATTGCGACAAGATATCGGTGGTACCCGGCGAGCCGATTGCCCTAAAACTCAGCAGTTACACGCCAGGACCGGCACAAGTCTCGGTGGTCCATCTGATCAGTGGCGACGATAGGCCCCATGGGACCGGGTTCATCGAAAACACCATCGAAGCTAGTTTGGGTGAGGTGATCGATGTTCCATTTCAACCTTTAGCCCTTGGTTCATATGGGTTAGTACCCTCAATGCCCGAATTGAGCGAAGGACATTTGAACGTTCTGGTTTATCCAACGCTCCCAAGAGAAGAACCGCAGACGCTGGTCAATATGGCCGGCGTGAAACTCTATGTTGCCGAGCATGGTTTTGGGGTGTCGTCGTCCGACGCGGACTTGTTTATCGAAGTCGCTGTTCAAAGCCATCGATGGTACGAAGTGTCGCTTGAGTTTGGACATCCCGTCACGCTCAAGATCAAAAAACTTCCGTCAGGTAGCGCTGAAAAACTTCTGATTTGGACGATTATCGACGATGTCGCTCTTGGCATCGGGGCGGGTGACTGGATTTTCGCTGCAAGCGAAGCCGCCAAAGAATGCTTTAACGGTCGATTGGAAGCCCCGTCGATTCTGACGGATGGTGAAACTATTGCTCGTTGGGATTTTTCGTTAGGTATTGATTCGCAAGTAATGAAAGATTTGTCGGAGCATGGCCGGGACGGCCTGCTGTTTCAAACTCCGACAAGAGCGGTTCGTGGGGCATCCTGGGACGGTACATACCAAAATTATCAAGATGCGCCAGCGCAATACGCAGCAATACACTTTCATGAGGATGACTTGACGGACGCAGGTTGGCGAGACGTTGTCAGTTGGTTGGTCCCGAAGGATCTTCGGAGTGGCCAATATGCGTTCAAGATCTGTCTCTTATACACATCTCCGAGCCCACGAGACCGAGGCTGAGCTCGT
>CAXDSX010000192.1:0-4546 GCA_963992075.1 uncultured Pseudomonadales bacterium
CTGCACTAAAATCATATAAGGACTCCCTTCGTTCGGGTAGACAGTGCGCCTGACTTGTTTCTTTACTCTCCAAGATCTGACGCAACGGGGCAAGCGCCATGACAACAGGAAAGTGCTACTGCGGAGCGGTAGCGTACGAAATCGAAGGCGATATTGACTATATCGTGCATTGTCACTGTCGCAATTGTCGCCGCGTCTCTGGGGCCGCGTTCTACAGCGCCGGTTTCTTGCCAGCGTCCCGATTCTCGGTCACGTCGGGCGAAATGCAGATTCGTGAACTTAATTTTCCCAAGAATCCGAGCGGTGCACGTTGCTTCTGCGGCACCCGCGGCACCTGCGGCGGCCACTTGTATATTCGCTTACCTGTACCAGGGCTGATCAATGTCGCCATCAATACGCTCGATCAGGAACCCCAGGAGGACGTCGGCGTCCACATCAACGTCGAGTCAAAAGCCCCTTGGGATGAAATCTCCCAGGGTCGTGAACAACCGCCACCTTCCCGCCCGACATGCTGACCCAGCTACAAGCTTTAATGTGCAGCGATTGAGTCGCAACCGGACGTGCTTCCTGGCGATTTAAAGCCTAGTACGCGAGACATTATTTCTCTAAGCTCATTTTTGAATTGGGGCTTCGGAGATAGACCGGATGGAAATCGAACTCAACAGCGATGATCTTGAGTTCCGTCACGAAGTCCGTGACTTCCTTAAGGAAAATGCGGCCAAACCTGGCGCCGATTATTCGCAATGGCGAATGGATTACTTCAAGAACGCCGCGGCGAAAGGCGGCTGGGACGTGCCCAAGTGGCCCGTGGAGTTTGGTGGGCCAGGCTGGTCGCCGACCCAACACTACATCTGGGAACAGGAAACCGTTACGGCGTCCTTACCGTGGGATATGCCTTTCGGCATCGGCATGCTCGCACCGATCCTCATGAATTACGGATCCAAAGAACAAATCGACCGGTTTCTGCCGGATATCCGCGAACGCAAAGTCAACTGGTGCCAGGGCTATTCGGAACCGGGTGCCGGGTCGGACCTCGCTTCGCTCAAAACTAAGGCGGTGCTATCCGATGACGGCACACACTACACGGTCACGGGCACCAAGGTATGGACCACCATGGCACACATGGCAGACTGGATGTTTTGCCTGACCCGCACCGACGACACCGGGATCAAGCAAGAGGGCATTACGTTTCTCCTCATCCCAATGAAACAAGACGGAATCGAAGTTAAACCCATCATCACCCTTGGCGGCGCCCATAGCGTCAATATGGTCCATATCACCGACGTCAAAGTCCCCGTCGAAAATCGCATCGGAGAAGAAGGCAAAGGCTGGACGTATGCCAAGGGTCTACTGCAACACGAACGGACGGGCCTTGCTGGTATTTCTCGCTCCATCGTGGCACTCGAGACCTTGAAACGTCAGGCTCAGTCCGTGCCCCGCGGCAACGGTACCCTCATGGACGACCCCGCGTTCAAAAGCAAGGTGGCGGAACTCGAAATAGACTTGCTGGCGGTCGAATTCACGGAGCTTCGGAGCCTCGCGGCAGCGGCCTCCGGCGACGATCCGGGTCCCGAGTCGTCGATCCTGAAACTTAAAGGCACCGAAATTCAGCAACGTATCCAAAAGCTAACGGTCGAAGCCGGCGGCATTTACTCCGCGGCATGGGGTGTTCCCGTCGGACATAAATTTGCACGCAGCGGCATGCAGGGCTACCTCGGAGGACGTGCGAACACGATTTATGGTGGTGCGAGTGAAGTGCAAAAAGACGTCATCGCAAAGAACGTTTTGGGATTAAAGAAATCGTGAACTTCGATTTTTCTGACGAACAGCAACTACTGCAGCAATCGGTCGAACGTTTCGTTAGCGAAAACTACGATCTCGCCACCCGTAAACAATTGGCCGACAGCCCGCAAGGCTACAGCGATGACAACTGGTCGAAGATGGCCGACCTCGGATGGTTAGCGCTACCGTTTGATGAATCCGACGGCGGCTTTGGTGGTAACCAAATCGACACCATGATCGTCATGGAACAATTCGGCCGCGGCTTGGTCGTCGAGCCTTATTTCGCCAACGTTGTTCTCGGCGGCGGCATGCTCAAACGGTCGTCAAATCAGGCCCTACGAACAAACTTGTTGCCCGGCATCATCACGGGCGACGTGCAGTTGACGCTTGCCCACGCGGAAGAACAAGCGCGATTCGATCTGGACGACGTCGTCACCACGGCTCGAGAAGACGGCGAGCATCACGTCCTCAACGGTAAAAAATCCATGGTCCCTAACGCGGCTACGGCAACTCACGTCATCGTCTCCGCGAGAACGGCGGGCGGGCAGAAGGACAAAACCGGTATCGGGTTGTTCCTCATCGATGCCGATGATCTCGACGCGAACCACTTCCCCACGGTCGATGGCGGCCGCGCCTCGGAAATCTCGTTGGACAATGTTCGTGTCCCCTCCGATCGGATGATTGGCGATTACGAACTGTTGGCGATGACGGCCCGAGACGCGGTTCTAGCATTGTCCGCGGAAGCGCTGGGTTGCATGGAGGTGTTGTACAAGAGCACGGTGGAGTACACCCAAGAGCGCGTGCAGTTTGACCATCCATTGTCCGATTTTCAGGTCGTACAGCACCGTATGGTCGATATGTTTATGGAATACGAGCAATGCAAATCGCTCCTCTACCGCGCCACCTTGGAAGCGGTGCAGGAGGCACCGACGGCTGTACGAACATCACACGCGTTGAAACACTTGGTGGGCAAATCCGCG
The DNA here is from genome assembly GCA_963992075.1 of uncultured Pseudomonadales bacterium. Classification (GTDB taxonomy): domain Bacteria; phylum Pseudomonadota; class Gammaproteobacteria; order Pseudomonadales; family Azotimanducaceae; genus UBA11889. Next base: position 2,763 of record CAXDSX010000192.1, read on the forward strand.
AGTTTCATCGGTGAAAACGCGGTGCAACTGCACGGTGGCATGGGGATGACGGAGGAATTGGCGATCGGTCACTACTTTAAGCGCTTGTTGGTCATCGAATCGCAATTCGGCAATACGGATTTCCACCTGACTCAATTTGCGGCTTAAGTCGCGCGTCGTTCCGGTACCAGCTCCATCAGTGCTGCAAGCATACGGCTAAGCGATGTCTCAGCTTTAGCTGCCCCTGAAAAGTGACCGATCCGCACCACCACCAAATCGAGAGACGGGACAATGATCGTTTTTTGACCCCCTGCGCCAGCCATAAAATAGGCGTCTTCCGGTATGGGCATTCGGGTGGCGGCCGGACCACGGTTCAACCAGAAAAAGCCGCCGTATATCGGTCGACCATCAGCGACCCAACCCGGCGCCGGCGTACTCACAAATTCTGACCAGCCCTCCGGCAACAAGCGCTTTCCCGCCACGACGCCGTCTTGGAGATACAAATTAGCCAGCCGCGCCCAATCGCGCGCGCTAATGAACTCGTAGCCGTTAAGCAGAAAATTTCCAAAGGGATCGGTTTCGAGAGTCGCGTTGCGGATGCCGATCTGGTCAAACAACGCGTGTTGGGGAAAGGCGTGATAGTTCTCGCCCCGCGATTCCACCGCCAATCGCACCAGATAGTTGGCTAGCAGCGGATCGCCATTGCGATAACGCCCGACCTGGCCGGCTGGCCACTGCTGAGGCCGCGTCGCGGCGTATTGATACGCGTTTATCCCGCCCGTGTAGACGTACAAATGGTCCGGGTATCCGGCCCTTGGATCGTAATCAGGGTCCATCATGGCCCGAAACCGTAATCCACTGGACATTTGAACGATGTCGGCTATCCGGATCGAAGCGCGGTCATCGTCGCGCGATTGCCATTCGGGAATGGGCGCGGGATCATTCAAGGCGTATTCGCCTTCGTGTACAAGCAACCCCAGCAAGGTTGCGGTCAAACTTTTCCCCATCGACCAACTTTCAAGCGGCGTTGTCGGTTCGATACCCTCGCCGTAACGCTCCGCGATCAACGATCCTCGGTGGGTGACGACCACGGCCGACGTCATGCTCCCTTCGCCAAATGCTAAATCCACCGCATTGGCGACGGCAGCGCGGTCGAGGGGTCCGTCATAGGGCTCAATCTCGTCACCTATTGGCCAAGGTTGCGTGTTCGCCGGCGGTAAGGTCGATTCGACGACGCTCGGGGTGAACGAAACGTCATCGGCGTCGAGCGGAATCGCTACGGCGCCTTGGCTTCCGCAAATCCTCGCGGTACGGGTGACCCCATTGTCCAGAGCAACGCGCACACATTGCGATTCAACATCGACCTCGACGTCCTTGACGTGGAAACGGTCTTCGTACGGCGCCGTAAAGTAACCGTTGTGTTCAGCCGCGAAGGTTGGCTCCAGCCCCGCTAGAAAGACGTTCGAGCAAAGAATTTTGGCAAACCCTGCGCCGAAGTGTGAAATCGGATCCCCGGGTGGAAGAACAAACTCGCCACCTAGATCGAGGCGGACGCCGCGTTCGTTGATATCTATCGATCCAGTCAACGGGTTCTCACGAATCGTCGCGCTAGCACTACGCGGTTTTAGCGTTTACTTCTACGTCTGTGCCAATCAGCCACGACGTCCCCGTCGGCTGGGTGGATTCACCATCACATCGGTCGAAGCCACCAACAGTTTCCGATACGTCAGGTAGCGTTCGTATTGTTGATCGTCTGTCTCTTATACACATCTCCGAGCCCACGAGACCGAGGCAGATCTCGTATG
>CAXDSX010000193.1:0-4532 GCA_963992075.1 uncultured Pseudomonadales bacterium
CGTTCACTATGATTCCACATCTCGCATAAGTAGATTTTCCGAGACAAATCGTCAACACGTCCGACGGAATCCGAAAATATTCGACCGTGCTCGCTAACGCAAACGAGTTCGGCGGAATAACGCAGGAGTCATCCCGAACATCAACGAAACTGCGTTCATCAAATGCCTTAGGATCGACCGTGGCAGAAAAAATATTCGTAAATACCTTAAATTCCGGCGCGCACCTAACATCGTACCCATAACTCGATGTGCCGAAGGAAATCACGGGCCGCCCGTCCACTCGGCGGACTTGAGTCGGTTCAAAAGGCTTGATCATGCCTTGAGACTCTGCCATTTCCCGTATCCATCGATCCGATTTGATGCTCATTGATCGTCCCTGGAAAGCGTTGGCGTTGGCGCTTTATCCCGGCTGACCAACCACAAAGCGGCAGCCATTCGCCGAGCACAATCGAGATAGAGAGACGACATAGGCGAAGTATTATCCATCGCAACTATCGGCACACCTGCGTCAGTCTGTTCCCGAATTACTGGATCTAACGGGAATTCCCCGAGCAACGACGTTCCGTACTCCGCGGCTACGCGTTCGCCTCCCCCACCGCCGAATAGCGGATGTTTGCGATCGCAACCGTCGCAAACAAAGTAGCTCATATTTTCCACTACGCCGATTATTGGAACCGAAACTTTACGGAACATTTCGATACCCTTGCGCGCATCAGCCAACGCAATCTCCTGAGGTGTTGTGACAATAACGGCACCGCCAACTGAAACTTGCTGCGAAAGGGTCAACTGAATATCTCCAGTCCCGGGAGGCATGTCGACAATCAGATAATCCAGTTCACTCCAGGCGGTTTGCTGTAACAGTTGCTGTAGCGCTCCCGAGGCCATCGGTCCACGCCAAACCATTGGGGTTTTATCGGTTACCAGCATGCTCATCGATATCGCTTCGATACCGTGACAACGAATCGGTACAAACTGATTTTCGTTTCTTATTTCTGGACGCTGCCCCTCACGAATACCCAACATGATTCCCTGACTCGGCCCGTAAATATCCGCGTCCAAAATGCCCGCTTTTGCACCCGCGCGATCCAGTGCTACGGCCAAGTTAACAGCCGTCGTCGATTTACCCACACCACCCTTACCCGACGCGATTGCAATTACATTACTCGCGCCAGGTAAGGCACGAGAAGGGGGTGGCCTAAACTTCAACTCCAGAACGATTACGTCTTCCATCCAAGTTTGCAGGGCCACAGCGTACGCGGACGTCAAACCTTCTACCGGGTATCCGAGCTCAATCAGAACATGCCACTTCCCATCCAACCGCGCGGCTCGCTGGATTGCCCCAAGTTCGTGCCACGGAATATTCAGAATCGGATCGAGAAACGTCTCTAATGGTTTGCCCATATACGTTGAATCACTCGCGACTGTCGACTGAGCATTATATAGTGCGGCGCCTGGATCCGAGCCTTTGTTAGCTCGGAAACACGTAATCAGCCAACGGGATATCTCCGTCATGCGCCGGATCCTTGTAACAAGCGCGTTACCTAACGCAAACGGCGCAATACATCTTGGTCATTTACTCGAACACATCCAAACGGACATTTGGGTGCGTTATCAGCGATTACGGGGCAACGAATGTATCTACGTATGTGCCGACGACACACACGGCACCGGAACGATGCTAAAGGCCGAGGAGCTAGGTATTTCGGCAGAACATCTCATCAACCAAGTTCAGATCGACCACCAAGAAGACTTTAAAGGGTTTCTCGTACAACACGACAATTACCATTCCACGCACTCTCCAGAAAATGAACACTATTCTGCGTTGATCTACGAACGGTTAAAGGATGGCGGGTACATTTTTACCCAGGAGGTAGAACAGCTTTACGACCCAGAAAGGCAGCTATTTTTGGCAGACCGCTACGTCAAAGGAACCTGCCCCCAATGCGGCGTTGATGACCAGTACGGAGACAACTGCGAAGCGTGCGGCGCAACTTACGACGCAATCGAACTGGGCGAACCAAAATCCCTTCTTTCAGGTGCTGGACCCACGTTACAGTCGTCGACCCATCACTTTTTTGATCTTGCTCAATTCAAGGATTTCCTTCGCGACTGGATCTCTACGACGACGGTCCAATCGGAGGTCGCTAACAAACTTAAAGAATGGTTGGACGTGGGCTTAAAAGCCTGGGACATAAGTCGCGATGCCCCCTATTTCGGATTTCTAATACCCGGCACCGACAAATATTTTTACGTTTGGATGGACGCGCCGATTGGGTACATGGCCAGCTTCAGCAACTATTGTAACAACAGCGATGTCAGCTTCGATGAATTTTGGGCCACCGATAGCGTCGCTGAAGTCCACCACTTCATCGGCAAGGATATCGTCAACTTCCATGCCCTTTTTTGGCCGGCAGTATTAAACGCTTCGGGCTTTCGTTTACCCACTCGTATCCATTCGCACGGATTTATTACCGTCGAAGGCAGGAAGATGTCGAAGTCACGCGGAACGTTCATCAACGCCAGAACGTACCTCGCACACCTCGAACCTGAGTATCTCCGTTACTACTACGCGACAAAACTATCGCCCAATAACGACGATATTGACATCAATTGGAACGATTTTATTCAGCGAATAAATTCCGACCTCGTCGGCAAGATCGTCAACATTGCCTCCCGCTGTGCCGGCTTCATCAATCGTTCCTCCGGGTCCACGCTAGCAACATCTGTTGGCGATGCGGAACTGCTAAATGTATTCGTTGATGCACAAGAGACCATCGGCGAGTTATATGAAGCCGGTGATACCAATCGAGTCGTTCGAGAAATCGCCGCTCTCGCTGACCGAGCAAACCAATACATTGCAAGCCAGGCCCCATGGGAGCTTGCCAAATCGCCCGGGCAAGACGGCCAAGTTCTGGCAGTTTGTTCTCTCGGCATAAATATGTACCGCATTCTCGTCATCTACTTGAAACCCATTTTGCCTCGCTTGGCCAAACAATCGGAAGAGTTCTTGGCATGTGCCGAGCTGAATTGGGCCGACATTGGCACACCTCTCGTTGATCATCGAATAAACACTTTCGAGTCCCTTTTCACGCGTGTTGATAAAGTGGCTGTCGATGCGATGATCGCGTCATCGCGTGACGGTGACGTTGAAGCCGCGGAGAACTCCATGATTACTATCAAGGATTTCGAGCAGATCGATTTACGAGTGGCGAGAATCGTATCCGCCGATCCCGTCGACGGGGCCGACAAGTTGCTTCGCCTAACGCTAGACGTGGGCGACCATCGCCGAACCGTATTCTCCGGGATCAAATTGGCTTACGCTCCGAAAGATCTAGTGGGGAAGTTGACCGTGGTGGTTGCCAATCTTGAGTCACGCGAAATGCGCTTTGGAACATCGGAAGGCATGGTGCTTGCCGCTGCGAGCGGGGAAGGTGAGATCTTTTTGATTTCGGCTGATTCAGGGGCCAAACCGGGGACCCGGATAACCTGAGATGCAGTATCGCATACCCATCCTTTCCGGAACCCCTTCGCCTCACAAGACGACCGCAAGCAATTGATAGGAGTCCGGTAACTCTGTGAATCACGCTAGATGAACAAGGCGAAGCGAGTCGCCATTTTTGAACGCCTAAAAGAAGCGACCCCCGATCCGCAAACCGAGCTCCGCTACGAAAACTCCTTCGAGCTATTGATCGCAGTGATTCTTTCCGCACAAGCCACGGACGTTAGCGTGAACTTAGCAACTGAAAAACTCTTCGCTGCAGCACGTGATCCGGGGGCAATCCGTGACCTCGGCATTCGTCGATTGAAGACCTTTATCAAGTCAATTGGGTTATTCAACACAAAAGCCGAAAATATCCTAAAAACCTGCCAAATCCTTATCGACAAACATGACGGTTTAGTTCCGAAGGATCGTCCTGCGCTTGAAGCATTACCCGGAGTCGGCCGTAAAACGGCCAACGTTATTCTCAACACTGCCTTTGGTGTCCCCACGATCGCAGTCGACACACACATTTTCCGGATTTCCAATCGCATCAATCTTGCACCCGGGAAAAACGTTCGCGAAGTCGAAGATCGTCTCATGCGAGTCGTCCCAAATGTTTTCAAAAGGGACGCCCACCATTGGCTGATCCTTCACGGTCGGTACGTTTGCGTAGCTCGAAAACCGCGTTGCGGTGCCTGTGTTATTGAAGACTTGTGCGAATTCAAAGATAAAACCGAATACGACTGAGCCGCATTGAACTCACCTACACTAGCTCCAATCCGACTACTGTTCCCAGTCGTCTCTAGTCCCAGTGATTGCGTCCGCGTCGCGCTGCCAGCCGAAGTCTCAGGGCGTTCAAGCGAATAAATCCGGTAGCGTCCGATTGGTCGTACGCCCCCGCGTCTTCATCAAACGTAACGATGTCAGCATCATAGAGGCTGTCCGTGCTCGACGAGCGCCCAACAACGTGAACGCCGCCCTTGTACAACTTAAGTTTGACCCTGTCTCTTATACACATCTCCGAGCCCACGAGACCGAGGCTGATCTCGTA
>CAXDSX010000194.1:0-4530 GCA_963992075.1 uncultured Pseudomonadales bacterium
GTGCAAGCGATGACCGGGGTGGTCGCGATCACCGGTAACGAGGGCGAACCGCCACTCAAGTCCGGCCCGGCGCTTTGCGACATCCTTGGTGGGGTGCATCTTTACGGCGCGATCACCACGGCGTTATTTCGGCGTGAACGTACTGGTCTGGGCGCGGTTCTCGACGTCGCGATGCAAGATGCGGTATTTCCGACATTATGTTCAGCGCTCGGAGCGTATTACCTTGCGGGTGGTAATCCACCTAGGACAGGCAATCACCACCAAGCGCTTGCCGTCGCTCCGTACAACGTCTATGCGACGAACGATGGGCACGTGGCCATTATCTGTATTCGCGAGAATCATTGGCAGCGGTTGCTTGATGCGATGGGGCGTAAGGATCTAGAAGACGATCCAAGATTCATGGATATGGCGACCCGCTCCGCCAACATGGAGGCCACCGACGCGGTAGTGGAAGAATGGACCCAGAAGCGGACAAAGGAAGACGTATTCCGTATTTGTCAGGCGCACGATGTCATCTGCGCGCCGGTCCAATCGTTAGACGATGTTGTTAACGATCCCCATCTGTTGGAACGTCGAGCGTTATCCAAAGTTCCGCATCCGAAATACGGCAACGTGGCGCTACCCAGTACGGCGCTTCGGTTTAGTGACGTGGAACCTCCAGAGGTCAAGTTGCCGAGGGAGGTAGGCGCTGACAACGAGACCGTGTACGGCGACTTATTAAATCTTGGATCTGAACAGATCGATGAATTGCGGAAAACAGAAGCGATTTAAGTGCGGGTTTAGGTCATTTCAAACGTCGTCGCGATCAGTCCAAGCGGCGGGATTTCGGTTGTCGCTTCGTTGTTTATCGCCCAACCTTCGTGGGTGGTTGAAATGACGGCTTCGGGTTCGTCAAAGTCGTTGGACGCTTCTGGTGACTTGGCATGCAGAATGTCGGAAGAAACCACTCGTCCTATCGCTCGATCGGCGACTGACACTTTCAATTGCATGGGGTTTTCGGGGTCGCGATTGAGGGCAAATACTTTCAGAAGGTTGCCGTCGATAATCGAGGCGCTGTCCAGATCTTTGACGTATCCGTAGGTGCTGCTCTCGTATCCATCGCACGTAATGGAATGTCGAAGGGCAACGCCCCCTTTGCGTATCGAAATCATCCGAAAGGCGTAAAAAATGGATTGCTTGAGCAGCTGGTCGCCGCGGGTTAGGACGGGGGCGATAACGTTCACCAATTGCGCCAGGTTGGCGATTTTGACGGAGTCGGCGTGGCGGATGAAGCTCATTAGAAACGTGGCGACTACAAGGGCATCCTCAAAGTTGTAACGTTCCTCGATCAGGTGCGGTGCAAATTGGCCTTGGCCGTCGCTATGGTTACCTCCTCGAGCGCGGTACCAAACGTTCCATTCGTCGAAGCAGAGGTAGGAACGTCGGCTCGATCGGCGTTTGCCCTGCACGTAACGAGCGCATGCATCGATGGTCTCAATCTGTTGATCGATGGCGTTAGAAATGGCCAAGTAGTCGGTCAAATTCCCGTCGGGATTCCCCACGTATCGATGCAAACTTATGTAGTCAGCAAGCCCTGCCCCCATTTTTTCTAGGGTCGTCCGGTCCCAGTCGCCAAATGTCGGCATTTGCGGCCCCGAGGAGCCACAAGCGACGGTCTGAATCGAGTTATCGCAGCCTTTCATCATCTTGGCGGCTTGTTGTGCCGAAATGGCGTATTCGTCGGCCGGCACGTGGCCAAGCTGCCACGGGCCGTCCATTTCGTTTCCGAGGCACCAGATCGGAACGGCATGCGGGATCGAATTACCGTTTTCAACACGCATGTCGGCAAATTTTGTGCCGGCCTGGGCGTTGCAATACTCGACCCAATTTCGAGCCTCTTCTGGGGTGCCGGTACCGAGATTGACCGCGAGCATCGGCGTCCAATCCAGTTTGCGGCAAAGCCGGATAAATTCGTCGGTGCCAAATTGATTGGGTTCAATGCTCTGCCATGCCAGCTCTCGAACGACGGGCCTGGACGTCTTGTTTCCTACGCCGTCGAGCCAGTGGTAGCCCGAGGCAAAATTTCCACCGGGATAACGAACGACCGGCATTTCGAGCTGGCGTAACGCGTCAATGACGTCGGTTCGCATGCCATCTTCGTCGGCGTGTTCGGAGTCTGGATCGTAGACCCCCTCGTATATTGAGCGACCCATATGTTCGAGAAAACCACCGAAGATCCGGTCGTCGACGGTATCGATGATGAAGTCCGTATGCAGCCCTAGTTCTGCGGATTTCACTGTCATCTGGGGCCCCGTGATACTCTTGCAAGCGCGCAAACTTAGCAGTCAAGGTAGTGCATGGCTACGACATTTGACCGGGTAGAAGACGCTATATCTGCGATCGCAGCAGGTGAGCTGGTGGTCGTCGTGGACGACGACGACCGAGAAAACGAAGGCGATTTGATCATGGCTGGATCGAAGGCTGTAGCGGACAAAGTTGCCTTTATGATTCGCCACACTAGCGGCATATTGTGTACTCCGATTAACGAAGAACATGCCAAGCGACTTCATTTGGAGCCCATGGTTGCACGCAACGACGCGCCCCTCTCGACTGCATTCACGGTGAGCGTTGACTACCGCAAAGGCCTAACGACCGGTATTTCTGCAGAAGAACGTGCGAATACCGTAGCGGCACTTTCAAGCAACAACATACAAGCGGAGGACTTCGTTCGTCCTGGCCACATTTTCCCCCTCGTTGGAAGAACCGGAGGGGTGATGGTCAGATCGGGGCACACGGAAGCGGCGATCGATTTATCGGAAGCGGCAGGTTGTGGGTCTGTGGGATTACTTGCGGAGATCGTGAACGATGACGGCTCCGTCAAAAGGCTAGACGATCTCGTTGCATTTGCGACAGAACATGCCCTCAAGATGATTTCCATTGCGGACCTTATTGCCTATCGACAACGACGTGAGCAACTGGTCGTGAGAAGCAGAGAATTTCACGTCAATACACGGATCGGTAGGGCACGTGCCTACGCATATCGGACTAAGTTTGAGGATGCGGAACATCTTGCCTTGGTCTTCGGTAGCGTTGTGGCAAGTGAGGGGGTGGTGGTTAGAATTCACCGAGAGAAGCTGATCGAAGACGTATTTGGCCCCCAGAGTGAGCACGAAAAAAACTTGCTTGATGTCTCCTTGCAACGCATTGATGAATTGGGGGGGGGCATTCTGATTTATCTGCGTAGTGGCTTTGTTGGTGTTCCCCTAGATCATCTGGATTCGAAGGATTCGAACGAACTCACGAGCCGTGAGACTGAGCGTAAACACGAATGGTTGGAAATCGGTGTTGGTGCCCAAATATTGCGCGATTTAGGTGCTCAACACATTCGCGTACTTACAGGACGGGAGATGGATTTTGTTGGGCTTGATGGATTCGGGCTCCAAGTAGACGCAACTGAGCTCCTGACAGGTTGAGTAAATTAGGTCCGATAGTGGAATCCTCGAGCCACGCCGCACCGACCCACATAGACTATTCGTATGTCACGAGTACGCCTGCCACATTGATCGCATTTCACTCGGTTACGGATTTTGGTGATTGGGTAGTCAGGACCAAAACGATCTTGCAGCATATCGAGATCGAGTAGCTCGGTACGATGACATACAGTGCACACACCAAACAGTTCAAACGCGTTGTGCAGATCGTCAATCGTGTTAGGCATAATACTGTATATATATACAGTATTATGCTAAGACCATGAAGGGAAACTCAGTTATCGGTGTGACGCTTGGCGATCCTGCCGGCATTGGTCCAGAAGTCTTCGCTAGGGTTCTAGATGATGCATCTAGGAAGTGTGAAATCGTGGTGTACGGGACTGAATGGGCGCTGGAGTTGGGAGCGAAGATTGCCGGTGTGTCACCGAATGGACGGTACAAATTAGTCGACGTTGGTATCGATAAGCCTGTGGATTTCGAGTTCGGGGTGGTTTCTTCGGTATGCGGACGAATAGCTGTTGAATCCGTCGAAGCGGCAGCAGCCGATGCGCTCTCCGGCCAAATCGACGGGATGATGACTTGCCCACTCAATAAAGAAGCCATTCACGCGGCCGGATATAGCGACATCGGACATCAAGAGATTCTGGCTCGACTAGCCGATGTCGATGTAACCGCAACCATGCTCATGACGCCTGGTTTACGCGTGGTCCATTTATCGACGCATAAATCGTTGATCGAAGCCGGTCATTACGTGACGCGAGACAATGTGTTGGAGAAGATTGATCTATGTCATCGCACGTTGACCCGCTGGGGCCTTGACCGCATCAAGATTGCCGTAGCGGCACTCAACCCGCACGGGGGTGAAGGGGGGTTGCTCGGTCGGGAGGAAATCGAAGCGATTGGGCCCGCGGTCGAGGCTGCGAAGAAGCGTGGTATTAATGTTCGCGGACCATTACCTGCCGATTCCGTGTTCAATCGGGCGATCGAAGGCGAATTCGACGTCGTCCTTGCGACTGTCTCTTATACACATCTGACGCTGCCGACGAATAGAGAGGTGTAG
>CAXDSX010000195.1:0-4520 GCA_963992075.1 uncultured Pseudomonadales bacterium
CCCTTTTTTTTCAACCACAAGACGGCATACGAGATCAGCCTCGGTCTCGTGGGCTCGGAGATGTGTATAAGAGACAGGCCAGAAGTATTTGTTCACTCGTCAACATGCTTTCGTCTCGATCTGATCGATCGCACCTTGCAGGTCTTTGAGTAACCCATACAGGTCATTCAGCCTCTGAAGGCCAAATTGTTCTTCGATCTCCCGGTACAAGCGTTCCGAATCGGGACTGACGTTTTTGTAGATAGATCGACCGGCTTTACTCAAGCGAATACTCACGCGCCGCAGATCGTTAGGATCCGGGGTTCTAGTCACCAGGCCATCTCGAACGAGAGCTTTCAGAATTCGAGTCAAACTGGGCGCGAGCAGGAACGTCTTCTGAGACAAATCGCCAATGTCCAACTCCTTCTCCGAGGCGAGCACGCGCACTACGCGCCATTGCTGCTCGGTCAACCCATGACCTCGCAACATAGGCCGAAACCGGGACATCGCGGCCTCCCTCGCCCGCAACAACTGCATCGGCAAACTTAGATCAATACTTCGTAATGCCACCGTTTTACGCTTCCTCGTTGACAATCGAATTCTCAAGAGTCCCTACGCCAGGAACTCGAACTTCCACTCGGTCTTGTGGTTTCAAAAACCGCGGCGGGTCAAATCGCGCTCCTGCACCGTTAGGCGTGCCGGTGGCAATAAGGTCACCGGGTTTTAACCGAAAGAAAGTGGATAGATAACTGACGAGATATCGGAATGAAAACATGAGATTCGTCGTCACGTCGTTCTGCCGCTCCTCCCCATTAACTGTCGTAATGACTTGCATCTCGTCAAATGGATTCAGCTCGTCAGCAGTGACCATCCATGGACCGAGGGACCCGGATTTCTCAAAGTTTTTGCCTTGCGTCACGTTAAATTTTGCATGTCGGAGATAGTCTCGCACGGACCCCTCGTTCATGATTGAAGTGCCCGCGACGTAGTGGTGCACTTCTGACTCGGGTATGCGGCGGCCTTCTTTACCAATGACCAACACAATCTCACCTTCATAGTCGAGCTGATCGGATTCTGGCGGGTCCAAAATCGCCGCACGATGGCCAACGAGGGATTCCCGAGATCGCATAAACACACTGGGATACTCGGGCTCTTCGCTACCGTCTTTATATTCTGCATTGCGGTTCGCGTAGTTGACCCCAATACAGACTATTTTTTCCGGGTTAGGAATAGTCGGTAGGAAATCTACCTCGTCAAGATTGTAGTCTGAAGCTCCCGTGAGTTTGTCGACGAGAGGCTGCTCATACGCACTGATCTGAATGAATTCCCGTAGGTCACGAACCTCGGTGAAACGAGCTCCCAGATCCACAATTTGGGACCCAAACGCGGCCCCAAAAGAAGATCGGCCTTCGACCGAAAAACTCAGGTATTTCATGTCCCACGTCCCCGTTTTCTGTGACGTTTACTCAACAATTATTTAACATGTTGAATTATATTTTTCGTTTTTGCGAGAAGAAAATGCCACATCAAATTATCGAGTACTCGTCTAATCTAGAGACCAAAATTAATATTGACGGTCTTGTTACGGCCCTACACAACCGTGCGGCAGAACTCGAACCGTTACCGCTCGCGGGATTGCGGACCAGGGCCTTTGGCAGCACCCATTTTCGGGTCGCCGATTCGGATCCAAAAAATGCCTACATCGCGGTCTATTTGAGAATCGGTAAAGGACGCGAAGAAGACACGCGAATAGCTATTGGCCAAACCCTTCACGAGTGTTTATGCGACTATGTCAAAGAGATCTACGATCATGACCCCATTGCCCTATCTTACGAAATTCAGGAAATCGAACCGTCAGCACGATGGAATACCAATAACCTACGTGAACATCTGGCGCGCCGGTAATCTGAAATGACTCGTCGGATCCCAAGGCACCGCAGTGCACTCTGGAAAATTAGATAAACGAATGGCTGACCTATCCAAAAACTTAAGCAACGTTGCGCCGACCCTAAAAAGATTCGGCTCTAACCCCCTCGGGCACTTTATCAACGGCGAACTCGAATCAGCGGAATCCCGTGAAACTTTTCAAAACAACACCCCGATCGACGACTCGCCTATTGGAAGCGTCGCCGCAGGCACAGCCAGCGATATCGATCGCGCATGTCAGGCCGCGGAACAGGCTTTCCCTGCATGGGCAGACGTATCAGGGAAGCAACGTCGCGAGCTCTTGCATCAGGTGGCAGATGCAATCGAGGTAAACGCCGAAGAAATAGCTCTGATCGAAAGCTACGATACGGGGCAGCCGTTGCGATTTATGAGTAAGGCAGCAATTCGCGGGGCCGAAAACTTCCGGTTCTTCGCGGACCTTGCACCAACCGCTCGCGACGGTCTATCGCTACCCGCTGAGGAACATCTGAACTATAGCCTGCGCCAACCTCTCGGACCGGTTGGCGTGATTACCCCTTGGAATACGCCGTTTATGCTATCTACCTGGAAAATCGCCCCTGCTTTAGCAGCTGGTTGCACGGTAGTTCATAAACCAGCGGAGTGGTCACCTTGCACGGCCGCGCTTTTAGCGGAAATTATGCACGATGCGGGCATACCAGCAGGCGTTACCAATACTGTGCATGGCACGGGCGAAGCCGCTGGCAAAGCCTTGACCGAGCACCCGGCTATAAAGGCGATCTCCTTCGTAGGTGAGTCTGTAACGGGAAGTCACATCATGCGGCAGGGCGCGGAAACACTAAAGAGACTTCACTTTGAACTCGGTGGGAAAAATCCGGTTATCGTTTTTGCAGACGCTGATCTAGATCGAGCGCTAGACGCCGTCGTGTTCATGATCTACAGCCTCAACGGTGAGCGCTGCACATCGTCGAGCCGACTCCTGGTTGAAGCGAGTATCGAGCAGGAGTTTCTAGAGAAGTTAAAGACGCGCATTTCACAACTCAAGGTCGGCCATCCGCTAGACCCGATGACCGAAGTTGGACCGCTTATCCATCCGCAACACTTTGAGAAGGTCTGCAATTATTTCGAGATCGCCAAAGCGGATGGTGCCACTATCGCGGCAGGCGGTGAAACACGCCTCTTGGACGGGAAAGGCAATTTCGTAGCTCCCACGCTATTCACAAATGCCAAAAACAACATGCGCATCGCCCAGGAAGAGATCTTTGGGCCCGTGCTGACGGCAATTGGTTTTAGCGATGAGGCAGAAGCGCTGCACATTGCAAACGACATTGACTACGGACTAGCTGCCTATGTTTGGACCGGCAACACGGGCCGCAGCATTAGGATGGCTAGAGATCTAGATGCAGGAATGATTTGGATCAATTCCGAGAACAATCGGCATCTACCCTCCCCGTTTGGTGGAATGAAATCCAGCGGTATAGGCCGCGACGGAGGTGACTATAGTTTCGACTTTTACATGGAAACCAAAAACGTCTGCATCGCCGCCGACACCCACACCGTTCCAACCCTCGGTCAATAGGACGCCGATTACGGCGTCGCGGCAAAGGAGGAAACATGAGCCTGTATCAAGTCCAAAAGTTCCTCTTCAACTTAAATAGGGATGAACAAAGCAAGGAACAGTATACGAACGACAAAACGACGCTGCTTCGTTCGTACGATTTAACAGATGACGAAAGAGAGGCACTATCGCAAGGCGACATTGGTCTCCTCTACGTTATGGGGGTCAACGGCCAGATCCTGATGCACTACGCCGCTTTCCTTGAAATTGAATGGTTCGACTATCTCGAGCTCATGCGCAAAGGCATTACCGAGCACGGCCCGGTACGTGCCGGTGTTTACGCGATGACGGGTGGTGGTCGCTCCTTCACGGAAGAGAGAGAAATCTCGTGACCTTGGTATACGCAGGTCTCACCAGTCATGCCCCTGGCATGACTGGGCGGGCGCACATGGTCGAAAATACTAATGAACGCGACCTCTTATATGCGGCACTAGACCAACAACGACAAGAAATCCAAGACAGTGGGGCAGAGACATTGATTGTTGTGGCTGCCGAACACTTCGCAAACTTCTTCATGGACAACATGCCCGCCTACTGTATTGGTATCGGGGAGTACCACTTAGGTCCAATCGAGGACTCGGCCTGGTTGAAAATAGAAAAAACCACAATCCCCGGTGCTCCAGCCCTGGCCGGCGCAATCGCACAAGAAGTCATACAGTCCGTAGACATCGCGTATGCTGAAGAATGGAAGTGTGATCATGGAATTATGGTGCCGCTGCACTTCTTAACGCCGAAGTACGACCTGCCGATCATTCCAATGAACATTAACTGCCAGGGCCCACCCTTGACTCCGCTATCTCGAGCATGGGCATTTGGGGAAGCAGTACGACGCGCGTGCGACCTCTCGTCCTCCAAGATCGCCCTGATCGGTACCGGAGGCATCTCTCATTGGCCCGCAACACCCGACTCCGGCAAAATTAATGAGGCATGGGATCGTGAATTCTTGGACCTGTCTCTTATACACATCTCCGAGCCCACGAGACCGAGGCTGATCTCGTATGCCGTCTTCTGCTTGAAA
>CAXDSX010000196.1:0-4507 GCA_963992075.1 uncultured Pseudomonadales bacterium
TCTCTATTCGTCGGCAGCGTCAGATGTGTATAAGAGACAGGGCATCGGACGCGCGATCGATGAGGACCATTTTGGCGCCGGTTTTGGCTTTCGGTTCGGTTCAAGCAACGACCCAATCATCGCACGCTACCATGAGGTTCTGTCCCAACGAATAGGTCACGATCCATCCAAATACACAGCTGTAGGCGGTGTCTCAGAAATCATGGCGCTGTTACACGAATTTCGACAAGCCGGAGTCCACAAATTCGTGTTGCGCCCTATCGCATCCGGGACCGAGGATATGTTGGAACAAACGCGTCAACTGGTCGAGAAAGTTCTGCCAAGCGTCAGCGCGCTTAACTAGCCCGTTAACAGCACTTAAGAGGCTTCGGTCGACTGCAACATACGTTGGGCTTGTGCCACATACCCCCTATTCCACGTCGGGCTGATTGTTAACTCGTTGATACACACGTGCTCAGGAAGTTGCGCAATAAACGCGACTACATCTCCGCAATCGTCGGACTGGACCATTTGCGCCCTATCCGCATCGCTAACGGGTATAGGTCGATTATCGAGAATCGGGGTTGCAACTTCCCCCGGACAAATCGCGCAAGCCCGCACGCCATGGAGCCCTGCCTCCATGTTCAAACTTTCGTTCATGGCGTTCATCGCGTGTTTTGCCGCCGTGTAAGCAGGTCCTGTGACGATGCTTACCTGACGCCCCGCCCAAGATGAAATATTGACAATTAGACCGCCACCATTATCAATCATCGCTGGCAACACGGCTTTCGCACAGTAAAACGCTCCATCCAAATCGATACGTATGACATCGTCCCAATCATCCAGGGAAACGTTGTGCCAATTACGTTTCTTAACGTTGATCCCCGCACTCAGGACGAGCGTATCGATGGGTCCATGTTGAGCCAACACACGAGCGGCAACGTCACTCACCGCGTCACGATCCGCCACATCTAAGGGCTCGACAACGACCTCGCCATCAATTCCTTTCGCTACCGCTTCAAGCATTTCTCGACGCCGACCTGACAACACCACCTTCATACCGAGTCGTGCCAACGCGTTAGCCGATCCCTCACCTATCCCGGTACCGGCACCCGTAATCCATGCGAGTTTATCCTTGAGACTTCTCACGACTATTCCTTCTTAGAAAAACGCCGCACGTTAGCATACGATCTGGTCATGGGATCTTCGAAAAACACCGAAACAGCACTGAACGACATCCGTCGCGACGGGTTTACGGTCCTTGAAAATGCTTTGACGCCAGATCTAAGCATGGCAATTCGCCGTGGACTCGATCCCTGGCTTCAAGGTACTCGGATGGGCCGAAACGATTTTGAAGGGTTCCGATCGGAGCGGGTATACGCGCTACTTTCAAAAGTTCCTGAAATCGCCGGCATGGTAGAGCACGGCGAAACGCTAAGGATCGTCGACGCACTGCTCCCTAAGAACCATCTACTTTCCGCTGCCCTCGCCATCAATTTACACCCAGGTGAAACCCCTCAACGTTTCCATATCGACGATGGTGGAAACGCGCTGCCCATACCACAACCCCGCGGCATGCTAGGTGTGAGCACCATGTGGGCACTGGATGATTTCACGGGCCAAAACGGGGCGACCGAGGTCATACCTGGAAGTCACCTCTGGTCGGACGATCGCAAACCGCAAGAACGTGAAAGCATCGCAATTAATATGCCTGCCCGTTCCGTTCTCATTTTCGCTGGTAATCTTTACCACCGTGGCGGCGCCAACCAGTCCACACAACATCGCCTTGGCATCACGATCCAATATTGCGATCCAAACATGCGACAGCTAGAAAATATGTCGCTCGCGGTACCTCCCGACGCGGCGGCTTCCTTTAGTCCCAAAATTCAAGCGCTTTTAGGCTACAGCGTCATCGATCCGGGGTTTAAAGGTTACGTTAACGGAAGACATCCGAAGAACCTGATCGATCCCAGCTACAAAGGCCGTAAATACCGAGAAGAGCTCCCCCCAAGCTAGACCGACCTAGCAATTGGGGTTTCACGTCACACCATGCTTGCGAGAAAGTCCAAAGTCCGATCAAAGGCACCATCTTCCACACCCATGACGGCGGCATTGAAATCCGTGACACCAGCGTTTCTGTAGCGGTCAATCTCTCCACGGAGGGCGTTCTCATCGCCCACGATAGCGATGTCTGCTGGGCCATCCACGCCTTCACGGTCGAGCATCGCTCGATACGACGGTAACTGTCCATACATTGCCAATCCTCCCGCAATACGCTCACGCGCCTCGTCAACATTACGCGTAAGAATGACGGGCACACCCCCCACCACTCGAGGTGGGGGACGACCGGCTTCGTCCGCTGCCCGGCTGAGTCGGGCAACGATGTGATCTTCCATGGTTTTCGGTCCCACCATCCAGGTATTGGTCCCGTCCGTGTATTCGCCGGCAATCTTGAGCATCATCGGTCCTAACGCAGCAATCACCGTTGGGACTGGGTCTGCACCAGGAACTGAAAGTTGCAACCCACCGACGTTGTATTGCTCGCCTTGATGACTAACGGTCTCCCCCGACAAAAGCGGCATCAGTACCTCGAGGTATTCACGCATGTGAGCAGCCGGGCGATCGTAAGAGAATCCCAGCATGTTCTCGATAACGATTTTGTGGGACAGACCAATACCCAATGTGAACCGATTGCCCGTCGCAGCGGCCGCCGTCATTGCCTGTTGCGCGAGCGCCGTCGGGTGGCGCGGATACGTTGGCGTAACCGCGGTCCCCAATCCAATTCGCTGTGTTTCTCGACCGACAATCGATAGCGTCGAAATAGCGTCAAAACCAAAAATGTTGGCCATCCAAACGTTATGTAACCCCTTGGCTTCGACCCTCTGGGCAAAATTCACCACACCGTCAATGGAATTAGCGGCCCCGTCCGCGCCGATCATGACTCCAATTTGCATACCGCCCCCTGATTTCTATCAACCGCTATCCTGTCGCCTGATGCAAACCGATTCAAGACCTTCAAACAATAGCGATGCGGTTAGCCCTCAGCTATCAACCGTGTACGTGCGCGGGTCTAGCATCAACAAAGCGAAAAAGCAGATAATCCCGCGCTTCCTCAACGAGAGTAATGACGTTGGCAGACGAAACCATCGCGATCCTCGGAGGCACCGGCGATCTCGGCACCGGCCTTGCCATCCGCTGGTCCAAAGCAGGTTACAAAATTGTTATCGGGTCGCGCACATTGGCGAAAGCACAAGCGGCCGTAGCGGACCTGGAAAATATCAGCCCCACGACTCCGGCTAGTGCGATGGAAAACGCGGACGCGGCATCCGCGGGGGACATTGTTGTGCTCACCGTACCGGCAGAACATCAGATATCAACTTTAGAATCGGTTAAGTCCGGCCTTAGCGGCAAAATCCTAATCGATGTCACCGTGCCCCTGGTACCGCCCAAAGTGGGTACGGTACAACTTCCGCTGGAAGGCAGTGCCGGTAAACGAGCGCAAGACTTTCTCGGTGACGATGTCCAGGTCGTGACGGCGTTCCAAAACGTTGCGGCACACTTGTTAAAAGAGGAGATCGGGATCGAATGCGATGTTCTTGTGGCCGGGAACAAGCGATCCGCTCGAGATAAAGTTATCCAACTCGCTGAAGAAGCCGGCATGACCGGATGGCACGCAGGCCCCATCGAGAACTCTGCAGCGGCAGAAGCGTTGACCAGTGTCCTTATCCAAATCAATCGACGCCACGACATCGCGCATTCCGGTCTTCAAATCGTCGGGCAATCGGAACCCTAAATCCATGGAATTGCGCGTGCTGCCGGTGACAGGACTGCCCATGATCCAAGAGGGCGACGATTTAGCACGCCTGATCACAAACCAACTGCATGACAATCAGCAGCTCCTTCAACATGGCGATGTGATCGTCGTCGCTCAAAAGATTGTGTCGAAGTCCGAAGGTCGCCTGGTTTCGCTGGCGTCCATCACACCCTCGGAAGAAGCCATTGATCTGGCCGCCGAAACCGATAAGGACGCGCGCTTAGTCGAAGTTATCCTGCGAGAATCGGATGCCGTTGTCCGCCACAAACCTGGCGTCATGATTATGCGACATCGACTTGGGCACGTCGGTGCTCACGCGGGCGTCGATCAATCCAACATTGACCATGGCGATGGCGACGCAGCGCTACTCTTACCCCTCGATCCAGATGCCAGTGCCAAGCGCTTACGCGAGGCGATTCATCACCGCTCGGGTAAAGAGATCGGCGTCCTTATCTCGGACTCTGGCAATCGACCCTGGCGACTCGGAACCACGGGTATTGCCATTGGCGCTTCAGGCTTCACCGTGCTCGACGATCATCGCGGTGGCACCGACCTGTACGGCCGAGAATTAAAAGTGACACTCATCAACCGAGCAGACAGTATCGCAACCGCCGCAACCTTGATCATGGGCGAAACGACAGAGCCTGTCTCTTATACACATCTGACGCTGCCGACGAATAGAGAGGTGTAGATCTCGGTGGTCGCCGTATCATT
>CAXDSX010000197.1:0-4465 GCA_963992075.1 uncultured Pseudomonadales bacterium
TTTTTCAAGCAGAAGACGGCATACGAGATCAGCCTCGGTCTCGTGGGCTCGGAGATGTGTATAAGAGACAGGTCATGTGCTTATCTTATTCAACACGATCGGACCATGAACGCTTTACTTCGGGTGTTGATCGTTGGGCTCTCTATTCTGATAGGAATGCTTTTGACCGTAGGCTCCTTACCCAGGGTTCTACCGGACTGGGTGGGTTGGTTACGTCCAGAGTGGATGCTATTGGTTTGTTTTTTTTGGGCCGTCGCAATACCCGAACGACTAGGGTTGGTTAGTGTGTGGCTGGCTGGAACACTGGTGGACGTGCTGGTAGGGGATGCGATCGGCACGAACGGTGCTTGCCTGGCGTTGGTATCACTCATAGGCTGGAAATTACATGCTCGAGTGCGCCTTTATTCGCCCGTCCAAGAAGTCGCGCTTGTATTTTCTCTATGTCTCGGTGTTCTTTGCATCAAGGCGGTCATCGACAATCTCGTCAACGACGTCCCATTTGCCCCCTCGTTTATAGTTCAAGCCGTCTGCACGAGTTTGTTGTGGGTCCCCCTTTCTAGGGTGCTCGGTCGAGTCAAGACGCGGTTCGATATTCGGTGAGTCCCGCGCAGTTTGTTTTGGCGTCGAAGTCGCCCCGTCGAGCCGAATTACTTCGTAGTGTTGGATTTGAATTCTTGATAGAGCCCGCTGACATTGACGAATCGGTGATGCCGCAGGAGGATCCTAGCGATTATGTGAGAAGAATGGCGCTATCGAAGGCGAGACATATTCGTTCGTATCTCCCGGTGCTGGGTGCAGACACGATAGTGCACGTTGACGGCGATATTCTTGGCAAACCAGTAGACCGAGGGCAGGCCATTTCTTTTCTCGACACTCTGTCGGGTCGTCAACATGAGGTCATGACCGCAGTAGCTCTTTCTTTGCACAACCGGATCGAATGCACGGTAGTAGTCACCGAGGTGCATTTTCGCAGCCTGAAGCGGGACGAGGCGGCACAATATTGGGATACGGGTGAACCTGTCGATAAGGCAGGTGGGTACGCCCTTCAGGGTGTGGGCGCGGTATTTGTGGATAAAGTAATCGGGAGTTACAGTGCCGTGATTGGGTTGCCCATGGTGGAGACCGAACGTCTCTTGAGCTCGTTTGGCGTAGACACGTGGCGCAACCGGACTTGATTAGATCAGATGCGCCAAGAATTAATTGTTGATGCCTACGAGTACGAGACGCGTGTTGCACTCTACCGGGATGAAGTTCTGCAGGATGTGCATATTGAGCGCGATGGTCGATACAGCCTAACAGGTAGCATATATCTTGGGCGGGTCGATCGAATCGTGCCCGGCATTCAGGCGGCTTTTGTCGAGTTCGGGAGGGATCGCCCGGGGTTTTTGCATGTAAGCGATGTGGTTGGAGAGTCGGTGAGAGCTGTTGAATTCGATAAACGTCGTGTCAACGAAGAAATTCCCGATCAATCTGAACATTCGGTTGATATACGCAGTGTTTTGCATGAAGACCAGTCGGTATTGGTTCAGGTAAGTAAGGATCCCATCGGCGGTAAAGGAGCTCGTTTGACCACGAATTTGACCCTAGCCGGGCGATATTTGGTGCTCATGCCGTATGCCGATCGGATTGGGGTGTCCCAACGTATTCGAGATGCAGCCGAACGAGAAAGATTGCGCTCCCTGATGGAGACATTTCGAGACGAAATGTCGGCGAGCTATGGGTACATTGTTCGGACGGTGGCCGAAGGAGTGCCGATCGACGATCTCGAGGACGACGTGGAATTTCTTGAACGCGTTTGGCATCAAATCACCGAAAAGGCCAGGGCGATAGAAAATGGGGAGGTTGTTTATCAAGAGCTTCCTCTCCACACGCGTGCAATCCGAGACCTCGTTAACGCCGAGGTTCGGTCTATAGTAGTCAACGACGATGCAACCTTAGCGGAAGTAAGAAAATTCGTAAAAAGTTACATGCCCGAGTATCTCCCGGGAGTAACGAAGGCTACCGACATTGAAAATCGACGACGTAAGCTAGATGCGGAGATAGAAAAAGCGTCAATGCGCAAAGTGATGCTACCGTCGGGCGGACATCTGTTGATTGAGAATACCGAAGCGTTGTGTACCGTGGATGTCAACACAGGTCGTTTTGTGGGCTCAAAGAACCTGGAAGACACAGCGTTTAAGACCAACATGGAAGCCGCGCGAGTGATAGCTCGAGAGTTGCGGGTCCGAAATATTGGCGGACTTGTGGTAGTGGATTTCATTGACATGACCGAGGCGATCCATCGACGCGATGTCATGAGGGTCTTCGAAAGATCATTTGACGGTGATCCAAGTCGCGTTCAACTTGGAGACTTTTCGGAGTTCGGATTGGTTGAGCTGAGTCGGAAACGTACCCGAAAGAGCCTTGCGGAACAGTTAGGCGCCGCGTGTTCGAAGTGTGGTGGTGATGGTATTGTGAAAAGCCTTGAAACCACGTGTTTTGATCTTTTCCGTGCATTGCACGTTGCTATTGAAGAGCTCGGTGAAAACCGAGGCCGGGAACCAAGATATCTGGTCAGGGCTGGGCAAGAGGTGGTCGATCGAATGCTTGGTCAAGAGTCAGACCGACTGGAATATTTCAACTCCGAGTCAGGGTGCGAACTGAGCTTTGAGGTTGATAAGGATTGTGGGATCGGCGAGTTCACCTTGGTTCAACTATCTGATCCCAACGCCCAGTAGTAATTCGGCCGACGAGTAGACGTAGAGCCAAACAATAAGGCTATTTATTTGTGATGGGTGTTGAAATATCAAGCCCCGAAAGTGGGTTGAAAGCTACTTTGACCGCAATGAAGCGGATATAGGCACGAGAAGTTGAGCCGCTCGATTCGAGTCGTGCTGTTACTTGTAGTCGCCGTTCTCGCTTGTTTCGCCGTGCTGCAGACTGCAGGACGAATTACCTCCGCGAACCTGGGTGACTTGGAATCTGCGATCAACGAGTTGTTGGTTTCCTACGATGTTTCACTTGAAGGGGCTACAGGTGGATGGAATCGCCTCAATCCCACATTCACAGCTGATCGAGTTACGTTCGCAGGTGGGCGATTGAGCGAAGTCTTTCTGGAAGTTAACTTCCTTAAGAGTCTTTTAAGCGCCCGGATTGTTTTAGATCGTTTAGTAATAGGATCAGCATACGTTGGTTTGGAGCACGGGAACTCGGGGTGGCGCTTAAGAGGAGGTAAAGCGAAGGGGCAACTCCCCGTTGGCATTTTTCGTTTCCTGGTCGATAGCGAAGAGCTGCAGGTTTCAGTTGAACTCGAAGGTTTTCGTCATGGTAAATCGACTTCGGTTGTGGCCGCAGCCAAGTCCTTCAACTTCCAAGGGCGTCGGCGTATCTCACTTACGCTTGAAACAAGTAAAAGCTGTGCGCACTGCGAAGGGCATTTGGAGTTGGACTTTAATGAGTCGTTTTGGCGACGGAACGGTAGTGTTGGCTACGGATCCATACGGCTATCTGACTTTATTGTTGATGAGAAAGCGGCTGAGATCTTCGGGCTCCCTGCGGGCAAGATAAACGTAATCGGGGGGTCGAAAAAAAATCGGAATGAGCAACGGTTTTCGGTCGAAGTTTCGTTCGAAAAAGGACGGAACAATGATTCAAGAGTTGTCGCTTCGGCAAACTTAAGCGGACGCCTCTACAAAGACGGATATCACGGGGTCTTCAAGAATGTTCGACTCGATTCAATCGATGGCCGCGTGGAGCTTTCGCCAGTCCGCATAGTTACGAATGCTCGTGACACCCTAGAGCTATTTAGTTCAGCGATCGACCTTGGCAGTTTATCGACGTTCGTCGCTCGACTATACGGCCATGACCATCGTGTGGGTCTCTTCGCGAAACATCTGGATGCAACAGGCCGTCTGACAAAGCCCGTTTTTCGTGTAGATCCACAGGGCACCGCGTTTGCAACCAGGATCGACCGGGTGTCTATAAACGATCACCTTGGACTACCTGGGTTGCAAGATATTTCTGGATCAATGGGTGGGCATGGCAATGTGATTAGGCTGGACCTGGATTCGGACTCGGCGGCGATTACCTTACCCGAAGTATTTGACGGACCGCTTTTTTTCGACAAAGCCGCGGGCCGGATTGTTGTTTGGTTTGGGCGAGGTCATCTCGGTATTCGTGGGGAAAGGCTCCAGTTTAGTACTCCCGAAAGCAGAGTCGTGGGGAGCTTTGGTCTGTCCATGCCGACCGAATACCGAAGAGAGCATCAGACGACCCTGATTGCGAATGTCGAAAAAATGACCATCCCAAGAGTTAAGGAGTACCTCCCGACGAGTCTGAGTAAGGGAATAAAGTCCTGGGTCATTCGGAGTCTACGAGACGAAGGATCGGTGACAGGTGTTCAATTGATTTACCAGGGACGTAATGTGATGCAGCGGGGGTTGCCGCTACGGCGTCTGTCTCGTATACACATCTGACGCTGCCGACC
>CAXDSX010000198.1:0-4461 GCA_963992075.1 uncultured Pseudomonadales bacterium
CTTTTTTTTTCAAGCCGACGACGGCATACGAGATCAGCCTCGGTCTCGTGGGCTCGGAGATGTGTATAAGAGACAGGGGCGTATTCTTGTTCCCTGTGTTGAAGCGGGTATTGAAGTACACGGGACCGACATTTCAAATGAGATGATCCGTCTCTGTCGTGCGAGATTGATCTCGCTCGGATTGGATGCACACCTCACGGTCACCCCGACGCATGAACTTAATCTCGGACAAAGCTATCGGACCGTCATAAGCTGTGGTGTGTTCGGGGTCGGAACAACTCGCGAAGAGGACCTAGAAGGCCTTCGTCGCATAAGGGAACATTTGACGCCGAGTGGATGCTTGATCTTTGACTTTTATTTACCGGGTGAGAATTCGACCGAGTGGTTGAGCTGGTCCAAACAGGCTCGACCAACTTTGCCTTCGCCTTGGACGAAACCGGACGTTCGAAAATCTAGCGATGGTGATGAGCTTCTTTTGCAGACCCGTACAATCGAGTTTGATCCGATGGAGCAGTATTCGGTTCGGGAAATACGAGTTAAGCAGTATGAAGACCAAGAGCTTGTTAACTGTCACCAATATCGAATACGACTGAATAGTTATTTTAAGAACGAAATACAGTTGATGTTGAAAGTTGCTGGCTACACTCACATCGAAATGTTTGGAGGATTCGGGAGTACGAAACCTCGGGCATATAAGGATTATCACCTGACGGTTTTGGCGAGTATCTAAGCGTTCTGGTGAGTCGAATTATCTGCCCCGGGTGTTTTCTCCCCAACGTCTAAATGCTTATGGTTTTCTACTGAGCCCTATTTCCGCCGCCTGAAGCGTATTCGACAACAGGCAAGCGATGGTCATTGGCCCTACTCCGCCGGGCACGGGCGTTATACCCCCCGCGACCAGCATTGCTGAATCGAAATCGACGTCTCCGATGAGGCGGGCTTTGCCGTCGGCCGTTTGGACTCTGTTGATACCAACGTCGATTACGGTAGCGCCTGGCTTGATCCACTCGCCTTGAATAAGCCTAGGACTGCCAACCGCAGCGACAAGTATGTCCGCCATCCGGCATAGCTTGGGTAGATCCTTCGTTCGTGAGTGGGCAACGGTGACCGTGCAGTGTTCTGACAACAATAGCTGAGCGAGCGGTTTACCGACGAGGCGAGACCGACCAACAACTATTGCATCGAGTCCAGAAAGATCTCCGAGGTAATCTCGCAACAAAGTTATGCAACCGAGTGGAGTGCAGGGGGTCAAGCCGCCTTGTGATAATAGACGCCCCATATTCTGGTCATGTAGGCCATCGACGTCTTTTTCTGGTTGAATTTGGCTGATTACGCGATCGATATCGATGTGAACGGGCAGTGGTATCTGTACGAGGATCCCATGAACGGACACGTCCTTATTTAGGTCGTGTATCAAATCCAATATGAACTCTTGTTTTGTCGCGGTGGGGAGGCTGTGTTCAAAGGAACGCAGACCAACTTCAGCCAGACCACTTAACTTGTTTCGTAAATAGATCCGGCTTGCGGGATCATCGCCAACTGATATCACGGCCAGACCTGGAATGAATCCGTGTTCGTTGTGAAATGCCTCGACTCGCCCTTTAACGGCTGCGCGTAGTCTTTCGGCGATTGCTGTTCCGTCTATAACTGATGCGACCATCAGGCGGCTCGGTGCAGAGCGGTTCGCTTCGATTAGTCGGCATTACCCTACCATCGCATTTTCGTAGACGCTTGAACTCTGCAAATCTTTAAAGTGAAAGGGACGCACTCTCTATAACGTGGATTCGCCGATGGAAATGCATACCGTGACGGAGCGCGTGGTTTCGAAGATTGGAATTGATTCGATCAGATGCTTTATTTCTCACCTGCGAAGGTGTCGAATGTCTCTATCAACACGAATCAAGGGGAACTTTGTGAAAACCCGATCCTCGATAATGGCTATTTCTTTCTTTTTCCTCAGTCAATGTGTTCAGGTTACCGTTGCGGACGACGGAACAATCGCGGAAATGGCACTCATGGTGATGGAACTGAAACATTTTCCAAGTAATTCGGCCAAAGCTTCGTTGGTCGCAATCGCGGAAGATCCCGATAGTGATACTGCCGAACAACATATCGCTACGGCGATCGCCAATATTCAGCACAAGGTCAGGTCGGCAGACAGCGCGCGCTTGAACGCAATTATTCAAGACGACTCTTCATCCGATGGTGCCCGTGCGCTCGCGGCGGTAGTAAACGGGATCAATCATTTTCCGAGCAAACGTGACCAAGAAGTATTAAAGACGTTGGCTTCTCGGTAGGCTGTAAACCAGAGGGTATGGTGGCCGCTCTAGTGGCCGCATGAAAAGAAGTAGATTACTTTTATTCTCGGCGTGGCTCGGTGTGCTTTAAACTTAGGTTCCTTCCGAAATCCTTAACTCTATATAAGCTCTAATCTCCGACGCGGATGTGCGTACGGCATTCGACTCTCTTAGTGGAAGTCGAACGCCTAGTGGTGACCACTCAAATGCCGAATCTGGGCAGGATCCCTCAGTAATTATGCGACCTGAAGCCGACATAAAATGAGGGTGGCGTTCCCTCGAGGAGTCGAGCTATCCCGTGGTTACTGTGTTGTAGGCCGATGTGTTCCATTTTGGGACCACAATAAAAAACGGATCGCTAAAGATTATTCCGGCTAACTCGTGGACATCAAACTAACGTAAGCTAATGAGATCGCTTAATACGGTATTAAGGTCCGCACATGTCACATGACCTAGTCATCCGGAATGGTCTAATCGTAGACGGATCCGGAAAACGAGCATTTCTTGGTGATATTGCAGTAGACGAAGAACTGATCACTCAGGTCGGTAAAGTGGATTCTGCTGGTCATCGCGAAATCGATGCCGATGGCGACGTCGTTACTCCGGGGTTTATTGATCTGCATACCCACTTAGATGCCCAGATTGGATGGGATCCTATGTTGACGCCTATTTCGTGGCATGGCGTCACCACTGCACTCATGGGTAATTGCGGCGTAACTTTCGCCCCTTGCAAAAAAGCAGATCGGGAATTTCTTGCTGAAATGATGGAAAACGTGGAAGACATTCCTCGTGAAGCCATATTGGATGGCTTGCCATGGGATTGGGAAACTTACGGTGAATATCTCGACTCGATCGAAAAACTTCGTCCAGCGATTAATGTTGCAGGTATGGTCGGCCACGGAGCGACCCGTTTCTACGTGATGGGTCATCGCGGAATCGATGAAAATCCAACCCCAGATGAAATAGGGGAAATAGCGGCTTTAGCTGGAGCTTCGGTTCGTCAAGGCGCAGTCGGTTTCTCGACGAACCGTATGCCAGGACATCGTTTACCGGACGGGCGTCCCATCCCAGGGACCTTCGCGGAAGCATCGGAAGTTGAAGCTATCTGTCGAGAGGTTGGTGCAGGTAATGGATTATTTCAGTGTGTTCCGCATTACACAGGAGAGGGAGATTGGATTGAGAGAGACTTCCAGATATTGGGACAGGGGGCAAAAAGTGGTGGTACGAGAATTTTGTTCAGCGCGGTCGAAACAAACACTTTTCACAAAGACGATCCACATCACGTAATCGAGCAACTTCGGGCTGAGGGGTGTCGTATTTATGGTGTCACAGTGCCCCGATGTGGGGGTTTCATATCGAACCTCAAAACACCAATTCTCTTTCCGGGATGGTCAGCGTTACAGGAAATTGACGTGAATGAACGATTGAATGCTATTCAAGATGTGGAATTTCGAACACAACTGGTCGATGCAGCAAAAAACAATCCTCAGGCTATGGGCTTTGCAAGCCGTTGCCATTGGATGGGAGATGGAACTCGTCCCATTTACACAAAAGCAAAAGATGACACTCTAGCTTCCCTTGCTGACAATATGGGAGAACATCCCGCCGAAACCTGGCTTCGTTTAAGTCTGGAATCTAGCGGAAAGGCTAATTTCCATCAGCCGTTCTTCAATATGGACTTCACGGCTGTTGGAGAACTAATGGACCGAGATTGGGTGGTGCCCGGATTGGGGGACGCTGGAGCACACGTTTCCATGATTATGGATTCGGGTTGGCCTTCGTTTTACTTGAGTCATTGGGTCCGGGACACCGGGCAGATTCAACTAGAACATGCCGTTCACTGTATGACTCAGAGAGCGGCGGAAGTATTGGATCTTCAAGATCGGGGCGTTTTACATGTGGGGAAACGTGCAGACCTGAACGTGATAAATCTAGACGCTGTTGAAGAGCGGCAACCAGAGGTCGTAACGGATTTCCCTCACAATAAAAGTCGTCTCATCCAACGAGCACAAGGTTACAAGAACACTGTCGTAAATGGGCAAGTGATACTGGAAAACGATGAGCTCACCGGCGCACGTAATGGACGCATCCTGAGATCGACCGACTAATATCCTGGGGCTGTCTCTTATACACATCTCCGAGCCCACGAGACCGAGGCTGATCT
>CAXDSX010000199.1:0-4441 GCA_963992075.1 uncultured Pseudomonadales bacterium
TCAAGCAGAAGACGGCATACGAGATCAGCCTCGGTCTCGTGGGCTCGGAGATGTGTATAAGAGACAGGTATAGGGGAAGGCCCGGTCGACGCCATTACTACCGAACGAAGCAAGGGTGATTTTGTTGACTTACAAGACTTTTGCAATCGAGTTGACCTCCGCCGAGTCAATAAGAAAGTCATTGAAGCGCTAGTTCGGTCTGGTTCCATGGACCGCCTTGCTTCCTCGCGGACCGGGCTGGATCAAATTCGGGGCGAACTGTTGAGTCGAATTCAAGAATCAATACAGGGGGCTGAACAGAGCGCGAGAGACCGCTCACTCGGTATGCACGACATGTTTGGCGGCGTCGAAGCTCGTCCTATAGATTTGAAGTCGCGGGACGTTCAGGCGATGGATAAACGTACGCGACTTGAGGGAGAAAAAGAGACTCTCGGACTCTATCTAACTGGCCATCCGATTGACGATTACATCGATGAAATTCGTACGTTTTGTCCTACCAAAATTGGGCAGTTGCGAGAGGGGCAAGGTACGCAAATTATTGCTGGACTCGTCGTTTCAAATCGATCCAGGCGCAGTAAGCGTGGTGATGGGATGGCGTTTGTTGTCCTCGATGATCAAAGCGGTCGAGTCGAAGTAAGCGTGTTCGGCGACACATACGCAGAACACCATTCGAAGCTGACTAAAGACGCGGTTCTAGTTGTCGAGGGACTCGTCCAACCAGATGAGTATTCGGGAGACTTAAAAATCCGTGCAGTAAGCGTCTATACGGTGGAGGAAGCTCGCCGCCGGTTTCGTGGTCGAATTGAAATCTCGACGTGCGACCGCGACATAGATGGCGATTTCCCTATTCGTCTCCGCGAGAAACTTGAGGTTTACCGTGTACAACACGATTCATCGCAAGGTTGTGAGGTTACGATTGCCTATCGGAACGATGAGGCGACTGGACGCGTTGTGCTTGGAGAAGATTGGCGCGTTCAACCGACCGATCAATTACTTGCTTCTTTACGAAACGAATTTGGCGTCTCGGCTGTCTGCTTTCGGTATTCCACTTGAGCGATATGTTTTCAACGATAGTCCGACGCGATTTTGTTCGGTGCCGATCCGCTAAATCTTCGTGGTGAATCTGAAGGCTTCCGTATGTGCCCGGGTTGCCGAAGCAGCGGCCTCGGTCGATATGCGGCCCGATGGTTGCTTCTGGGTCGCGTACTCTGGAGGGCTTGACTCGCCCGTACTGATGAAAACAGCTTTCGAAGTTTTTGGCCCGGAGAGATGCACGGCGGTTCACATCAATCATGGGTTGAGCCCGAAGGCGAACGAATGGCAGATCCATTGCGAAAATGCGGCGGCCGCAATTGGCGTTTCAATCGAAGTAGTGCGAGCCGAACTTGAGAAAGGTAACGAAGAACTGGCGGGTCGGCGTGCACGATACCGAATATGGAAACGTTTGATGGGGGATGGAGATGTGGTTGCCACCGCACATCATGCTGGCGATGTGGCTGAAACACGTCTTTGGCAATTGTTTTCGGGGCGCAGTCCGATCGGGATCCCTTCCAATAGGCCACTTGGGAAAGGACACGTGGTTAGACCGTTCCTCGATTTGAAACGGAAAGAGCTGGAGTTATTCGCGACACGGTATGAACTTTCCTGGATCGAGGATGAAAGTAATTTCGATACCTCGTATGACCGAAACTGGATTCGACAGAAGCTTTTACCGCTTGTGGGCTCACGGTTTCGTCATGCTGCGCATCATCTGGCGAGGTTGGAGTGGCCGGAATTGCCGTTGCGACAAGCCCGACCTTTGGATCTGGATGATACGAAGCTAGATGAACGGGTGCTTCGCGAATGGTTATGGGCGTACGGTGTCATGCCGACGAGAGGACAGTTAAACGAGGTGTTGCGACAAATCGGGGGCCCAGAGAACGGCTCGGTACGTGTTGAAATAAGAAATGACTACTCGATTCGTGCGTATCGACGACGGCTTCATGTGGTTCGTGATTTCGAACGTCCAAACGATACTGATATTTTAGTCGGTAAGGAGTGGGGCGATTCGAATGGCACCCTGACATGGGTTCGGCGAGAAACGGGAATTGCGCTAGGGCATGGTCTGAGTTTGCGTTCGAGACAGGGCGGAGAGCGAATTAGATTTGGAGGGAAAAGTCGTTCACTAGCGGAGATATACCGTTCCCACGGCGTCGCGCCGTGGCTCCGAGAAAGTATGCCTTTGTTGTTTGATCGCCAAAATCTTGTCGCGATACCGGGACTAGCATTAGCTGACAGCGCGAAGATTTCGTCTG
This sequence comes from uncultured Pseudomonadales bacterium, assembly GCA_963992075.1. Classification (GTDB taxonomy): domain Bacteria; phylum Pseudomonadota; class Gammaproteobacteria; order Pseudomonadales; family Azotimanducaceae; genus UBA11889. Next base: position 2,295 of record CAXDSX010000199.1, read on the forward strand.
GATGGTGGCCTGAATGGCATTGCTCGATTGAGGTCAAGTGACCCTTTTGCTATTGTGTCGAACCATCTCGGGGAAGCGTTCTGGGAGTACCAACCCGCCTGATGGGCTCTAAATGACGCGATACATATTTGTGACCGGAGGCGTAGTCTCTTCGCTAGGCAAGGGCATAGTGACGGCCTCTCTCGCAGCGATCCTAGAGGCCAGATCTCTCAAAGTTAATATTCTCAAGATGGATCCATATATTAACGTGGATCCCGGGACCATGAGCCCGTTCCAACATGGCGAGGTGTACGTCACAGCGGACGGCGCAGAAACCGACTTAGATCTCGGGCATTACGAAAGGTTTATTCGTGGTCGGATGAGCCAGCGCAACAATTTCACAACGGGTAGCGTTTACGCGGAAGTTCTGAGGAAAGAACGACGAGGCGACTATCTAGGCGGCACAGTTCAAGTAATTCCACATATTACCGATGAGATCAAGAACCGGATTCTCTCGGTGGCGGAAGGTTACGACGTCATCATTGTTGAGACAGGAGGTACGGTTGGTGACATAGAGTCGCAGCCATTTCTAGAAGCGATAAGACAACTGCGTCTTGAAGTAGGTGCTCAATATACGTTGTTTATCCACCTAACTTTGGTCCCTTATGTCGTGTCTTCTGGAGAAATAAAGACAAAACCGACTCAGCATTCGGTCAAAGAGTTGCGTTCCATCGGATTACAGCCGGACGTTTTGATTTGTCGATGTGAGGACAGAGCTGTACCCAAGTCCGCACGCGGAAAAATCGCGCTTTTTACGAACGTGGAAGAGCGCGCAGTGATTTCACTGCAGAACGCCGAGACCATTTACCAAGTTCCGTTGATTCTGCACGATCAACAACTGGACGACATTGTCGTTGAAAAGCTGAGGCTTGACTGCCCGTCCGCGAATTTAACCGAGTGGCACGATGTGGTTGATGCCCTCATTCACCCGCGAAGATCGGTCGAAATCGCCATAGTGGGCAAATATCTAGATTTACTGGATGCGTACAAATCTCTGATAGAAGCCATTTCTCATGCAGGAATAAGGACACGAACCGATGTAGTAATCCGTTACATTGATGCTGAAGAAATAGAGACCAATGGCACTCAGGTACTAGAAGACGTTGACGCTATATTAGTTCCCGGGGGCTTTGGACAACGTGGCTTCGAAGGCAAGATTCGAGCGGTAGGGTATGCGCGCGAAAACAAAGTGCCGTACCTAGGGATTTGTTATGGACTCCATGCTGCGATCATCGAATTTGCACGGAATGTGCTAGGGATGAAGGGTGCTCACTCGACCGAGATTAACCCGAATACAGAACATCCGGTTATCGGTTTGGTAACGGAGTGGCGAGACGACGAGGGGGTAGTTGAACATAGAACCGTCGATGATGATTTAGGTGGAACGATGCGCTTGGGAGAGCAGGCATGCGCGCTTAAGGATGGTTCGATCGCACACTCATTGTACGAAAAAAGCATCGTGTACGAGCGACATCGTCATCGTTACGAGGTTAATAACGATTATATCGAGCGTCTTGAATCTTCGGGATTGTCAGTGGTTGGGCGCAGTGATGCTGATGACCTCGTGGAAATGATAGAGATTCCGGGACAGGGATGGTTTGTCGCGTGTCAGTTTCATCCCGAGTTCAACTCGTCGCCGAGAGATTGTCACCCTCTATTTCGAGGGTTTATCGAAGCCGCAAATCAGCATGCAGAACGCCCGGATGATGAACTGTCGATCGAAGCTGCCGCAAGTTAACCGCTTGTTTGGCCTCGGATAAAAAGTCGAAGGTCAGTTTATGGAACTTTGTTCATTCAATGTGAGCGATAAAGACCCGTTCTTCCTGATCGCCGGACCCTGTGTTATCGAAAGTGAGGCCACTGCTTTAGAAACGTCGGAGCAACTTCGAGAGGCTGCGCATTCGCTCAAGGTACCGTTTATTTATAAAAGTTCATTTGATAAAGCTAATCGTTCATCCCATGAAAGTTATCGCGGGCCAGGCCTTGAAGAGGGATTGCGTATTCTTCAGAGAGTGCGCGACGAAGTTGGAGTTCCGGTACCTGTCTCTTATACACATCTGACGCTGCCGACGAATAGAGAGGTGTAGATCTCGGTGGTCGCCGTATCA
>CAXDSX010000200.1:0-4362 GCA_963992075.1 uncultured Pseudomonadales bacterium
GAGACCCTGATCTACTCACCTTGAAAGCGCTTGAATGTTTGCAGCGCGTGGACGTGGTTTATTACGACAACCTCATTTCGGACGCGGTGCTTGATCGTATTCGACGTGACGCTAAGCGGGTATACGTCGGTAAGCGACGGGGCATTGAAGGAATGGCGCAACAGGTCATCAACCAGATGCTGATCAGCGATGCGCAGGCTGGTTTGAGGGTTGTTCGTCTCAAAGGAGGCGATCCACTGTTATTCGGTCGTGGCGGCGAAGAGTTGGACGCGCTCAAATCTGCTCACATTAATTTTGAAGTGGTTCCCGGGATCACGGCCGCGAGTGGGAGTGCGGCTTTCGCAGGCATTCCGTTGACGCATCGAGATGTGGCCCATTCGGTTCGATTCATCACGGCACAAGTGAGCACCATGAGTAGCGATATCGATTGGGCGGAGCTTGCGGGCGAACAGCAAACCCTCGTCGTTTACATGGGACTTTCAGAACTTGCTGCAATCACTCGAAAACTCGTCGAACATGGGATGGACGAAACTTTGCCCGTTGCCGTGGTGTCCCGAGTGAGTTACCAAGATCAGGCAGTGGTGACCGGCACGCTTAACAATATCCTCGATAGAGTCGAATCAAGTAGTGTTTCAGGGCCCACGACGATTATCGTGGGTCGAGTTGTTGCGTTCGCTAAGGATTGGTCTAAAGACAGTTAACGGGTTTGGGTAATCCGGCGAGTTCGGCTACCGTACGAGCGGGGTTACCGCCAAAAAGCCGCATCAATTCGAGACTGGACGCGAACTCTGGAAGTCCTCGCGTCCTTAGCAGTTTGACGAGTGGTCGCATGTCGGGACTGATCCCGGTTTCTCGATAAAATTCGCGCGCGATGGCGAGTACACGCCAATGTTCGTCAGTGAGCTCGATCGATTGGTCTCTCGCGATGTCTTCCGCATAAGCAGGGTGCCATTGGTCAAAACGCGTTTGAGCGTCGTTAGAGTTTAGCGTTATGTCCATGTGACGGAACTCGTGTGTTGAACGACAAGGCGTACGAATTGAGTCATGTTCGCCAGAGTTACGTTCGACGTCGTTGTAATTTCGCGGGCTGCAAGATCCGTCTCCAACGCATAAACCGGGACCCGTGAATCAAGCTTAGCTTCTGTGAGCCCGTATACGCTGTCGCCGATGAAAATGACCTCATCGTTGTCTAACAGATGGGCGACACATGCTTCGATGGCGTTTGGGTTGGATATGATGTGGAGCATCTAATCTCCGATCACGACGTCATGGTTATGAAGTAGCTCAGTCACTGTGCTCGCGGAAACTGCTTTAACAGGGATATCAATGTCCGAAAAGGCGATGCCGCGCTCAGCCAGGCTCTCCTCGCTAACGTAAAGGGATTCAACGTCGTACATCGGCAGTGCGTTGAGAGCTCGGGAAGTGTCTTTGCGTTCAATCTTCGATCCGTCTCCAAGGAGTTGCCAGACACCGTTACCCGTGAAGACCACCGAGGTAGGCTGTTCGAAGACTCCACTGACCAGCATAAGATCGATGGTTTCGTTGGCCAATTCGCCGGGAAACTGACGAATCAAGTAGAGGACGCTACGCATGGTTAGAACGTCAGGGTCCGATCAGATTCGGCCATCGCTTCGACCATTTGACCAAGTCCCACGATCGAAAAGCTCTCTGCGATGTTCGCTTCTATGACGCCGCGTCTTTGACCGGCTGCGATACATACGACGAGCTCCGTGCCGGAATCGTTCGCGAAACCTGTCCACTCCGCTTGGAGGTCGGTTTCGTCAACGGGTATGGAACTGAAACGATTTGCAACGTGAACGGCATCCTTGTAGAAAAAGACGCGACGTAGGGTGTGTCCCTGGGCCACGGCTTCCTGTGCGAAATGAAGCGCAATGGATGGAGCACCCGTCGATAGGGGACTCCCTTGGATTAAGAGACTGATATCCATAGTAAAACTAGCCGTTTAATCGCGTTTCTGGGCCCATTTTGCTCGTCAAGCGACGATTTTACCCTGGTTAACCGCGTTCAAGAGAATGTTTGTTAACGGGGGCGGAGATCAGAAACTCAAAAAATCCCGGGAAAGTGTCTCTCCAAAAGTCTATGATCCGCCCCTCGAGATCGGGTGTCGTCAGTGCTTCTGAGGTAGAAAATCGCAGGAATTAGCCGATTTTTGATTGTTTTGAAAGATTGCACCGATGTGCAACATATGTAACTGTATCGAAACGAGAAACTGTATATATTTGTGCTCGCTAAGTTAGACCGTTTTTTTGGTCGCGAGCGGTGTTTCGAAGGTTCGGTTTCAAACCTTCTGGATGTGGGCACTCGCTCTAGCGAACAGCAGTAGAAAGAACAAGAGGAAGGGCAATTTCATGAGTTTCCGCGCTACGTCATTTGCCGTGTTGCCTATGGTACTTCTGCTTGCCGCTTGTGGCGGTGGCGGTGGTGGTGGCCCAGCAACCCCCGAGCCCGTTAACTCAGCGCCAACGATTACGGACCCTGGCGCTTTGTCGGTTCAAGAGGGTAGCCAGACCGTGGCCACGATTTCAGCGACGGATCCCGAGGGCGATTCGGTCACCTTCTCTCTGCAAGGAACGGATGCAGGCGCTTTCGCGATCACGTCAGATGGCGCGATTACGTTTGTTGAGGTACCCGATTATTCGGCGCCAACGGATGCCGATACGGATAACGTCTATCAGGTCACGGTCGTCGCTTCAGACGGAGCGGCATCTTCGTCGGTAGCTCTCGTCATCACCGTGGTTAACGTCATTGAGGGCCGTGTCGTTGATGGACCGGTATCGGGCAGTAATGTATTTCTTGATTTGGATGGCGACTCGATAGCGGGTGCGGATGAACCGTCGACGACGTCAGATGCAAACGGGTTTTTCTCGATCGCGTCCGGAACGCCTGCTGCGGGTATAACGCCAAGACTTATTTCAATCGGCGGCACGGATACGGTGACGGGTAAAGAGCTACCCAATCTTGCCCTGATTTCAGACTTGCCAGCGGATGATTCGAAATCCGTTACGGTGACGCCACTGACGACGCTTATCGCGGCTGCCGATACAGCGGAAGCGAAAGCCGCTGTATTGACGGCGTTGGGAATTTCTGGCTCGGTCGAAGATTTGTTGACCACGGATAGTTGGGCAGCCGCCCAAGCCGGTGATGCGACGGCAATCGCAACCGTGCGGCTTGCTCAACAGGTTGCTGTGTTACTGCAGACGGCGGAAAGTTTGACCGGCGATGAGGCTGGGACGGCGGAAAGCCGAGCGGCGAATATTGCGGAAGCGGTGGCTGCGCAGCTGGTTGCTTTGACCGCTGCGGGCGCGATTGATTTAACGTCTTCGACGACGTTGGCCGCGGTTCTCGAGGCGGCTGTTCTTGCCGTCGATACGACCTCTGCAGTCACGACTGCCGTATTCTCAGCCGTTGCATCGGCGGTATCCGATATCAACACCATCGTTGGCGACGCGTCCCTTGATCCCACGAGTGCTGAGGCAGGCGAGGTTGCTTCAGTCGCCCAGACAGAACTCCAAACGGCGGTCGAATCGGTTGCCGAAGGCGCGACGGACGTGGCGACCTTTGAATCCAGTACGGAACTGGCGGATCTCTTTGAAGGATCCGAAGTCATTGCCGCGCAGCCCGATCTCGATGGCGATGGATTACCCGACATTGTGGACCTCGACGACGATGCCGATGGCGTCGCGGATACGTTGGACGCATTTCCTAGGGATGCGAACGAATCGGTCGATACCGACGGCGACGGCACCGGCAACAACGCCGACACCGATGACGATGGCGATGGTGTGCTCGACCTCAATGATTCGTTTCCGCAAGACGCTAGCGAGACCTTGGACACCGACAGTGATGGGATCGGTAACAATGCCGACACCGACGACGACGGGGACGGCGTGCTCGATTCGTTGGATGCTTATCCGCTTGATGCGACTGAGAACGTCGATACCGATGGCGACGGGATCGGCAATAACGCCGATACGGACGATGACGGCGACACCTATGCCGACGCATCCGACGCCTTTCCGCTGGATAACGCCGAATGGCTCGATACGGATGGTGACGGCATCGGAAACAATGCGGACCCGGACGACGACAACGATGGGATACTGGATGCAGACGATGCGTATCCGCTCGTTTCGGCACTTGCAACCGATACCGACAGCGATGGCATCCCGGATGTCGAAGACACAGACGATGACGGTGACGGGGTGCTACACGTTAATGATGCTTTCCCGTTGGATCCGACCGAATCACTCGATACCGATTCGGACGGTATTGGCACTGTCTCTTATACACATCTGACGCTGCCGACGAATAGAGAGGTGTAGATCTCGGTGGTCGCCGTAT
>CAXDSX010000201.1:0-4361 GCA_963992075.1 uncultured Pseudomonadales bacterium
TCAAGCAGAAGACGGCATACGAGCTCAGCCTCGGTCTCGTGGGCTCGGAGATGTGTATAAGAGACAGTTGAAGGGCGGCTCGTCGCCCGATACCCAGACGGGTAAGTCCTTCCATTCGGGAATGACGCGGTGCACGGGATCGTTGAGTTGAAAGTAACCTTTTTCATAAAGCTGCATGAGTGCAACGGAGGTGATTGGTTTGCTCATCGAGTAGATGCGGAAAATGGTGTCATCGGCGATGGGAAGATGTCGTTCTCGGTCGGCTTCCCCGAGGGACTGGAAATACGCTAAATGGCCGTGTCGTGCGACCAGGGCCTGGCAGCCGACGAGTTTTCCTGCCGCAATGTAATTGCGGTCGAGGTGATCGGTAATTCGCGCTAAGCGATCCGTATCAAATCCTGCAGCCTCCGGTTGAATATCCATTACGCCCTCAGATCGGTTGAACTCATTGGTGATCCGTCGCGCGCTAGAATAACCAATCATAGGAACGATGTGCGATCGCGTGGGTCAGCGGGGCGAACTCCCGAGGATTGCCTCCAAACCGTTGGATGGAGCGTTCGCGCGGTTGGGATGTTGAGTCGTTAATGGTTTGACATGATGCGAAGGCAACGTATCTTTTCACCGACGTCATTTGGTGGCTAAAAGTGCTGGAGACTTGCTATGACAACCATTAATTCGGTGTTGGGACCCATTTCGTCGGATGATCTTGGTTTCACGCTTATGCACGAACATGTCATGGTGAGTGCTCCGGCGATGTTTCGGACTTATCCGGATTTATTTGGCCCCGAAGATCGCGAGGCTCGTGCAATCGACACGTTTAAAAAGGTAAAGGCCGAGGGCATCGATACGATCGTTGATGCCACCACCTACGATTTGGGGCGGGATCCAGAACTTTTGGTTGCAGTGGCTGAAGGATCTGGCGTCAACATCATCAACGTCACCGGCTGGTGGTTGGACGTGCCGAGATTTCTGCGAGGTGTATCACCCAATCAAATGGCTCGAGAATTTATCAAAGACATCAACGACGGATTTCGTGGAACCGGGATTAAGGCTGGAATTCTGAAATGCGCAGCCGACTTCGAGGGGGTCACCGTGGATCTGGAGTTGATGGCCCGGGCTGCGGCTCGCGCGCAGATTGAAACGGGAATACCGTTGATGGTGCATTCGTACCCGACGGGTCAGGTGGCGAGACGTCAGATCGAGATTTTTCGTGAGGAGGGCGTCGATCTCACGCGCGTAAAAATCGATCATTCAAACGACACCACGGACATCGAATACTTAACGTGGATCCTCGATCAAGGTTGTTACTTGGGCCTTGATCGCTATCCGGGACGCCTTGTTAGTCCCGAGGCGCGTACGACCACGATGAAGACGCTGATCGATCAAGGGTACGGCGACAAGCTTTGTCCCTCACACGACTGTATTTGTCTCCATATTCACAAAGAACGTCCTGACGGCACGATTCCCGAGGAACATGATTTCTTTAGGAGTAATGTCGATCAGTACCTGTACATTCACCGCCACGTCATTCCTGACTTGGTTGAGATGGGGGTCAGCGACGAGACCGTGCGCAGTCTGTTCGTGGATAACCCCCGCCGCTTTTTTGCGGGCGCATAGAACTTTGCTGTAAAAGCCTCCCTATGCTGCTAACAAGTTCCTAAGGCATTCGTTAGTTCGAGTAAACGAAGCCCGACCGTCATCGCCGGCTGGGTAAACGCTCGCAATAACTTCTGTCGCCCCAGCATCAAAAAATTCTCTTAATCGAGCTTCGACCTCGGTTTCGTTTCCAACCACGGCGATTTCGCCGGCCTGGTCGATCCCTTCGGCGTCCAGTTGGCGTCGATAGTTGGGCAGGTGTCCATAGCCTTGGAAGATCTGCACCGACCGGGCGATCGCTTGTTCGTGATCGTCGTGGACACACACCGGTACGCCGACGATGACTCGTGGTGCTGGTCGACCAGCGTCTGCGGCCGCCTTGTTGATGGTTGGCGCGGTGTGATCTCGGATCGTTTTGTTTCCAACCATCCAGGTGACTGTACCGTCGGCGACTTCGCCGGCCGCTTTAAGCATGAGGGGAGCGAGAGCCGACATCACCACGGGGAAAGGCGACGCTTCTGGGCAAGCGAATCCCGTTGTCATCTTGTACATTTCGCCGTCGAATTCGACGCGTCCCTCTTCCCCTAGGGCTTTCAGTATGGATACATACTCGCGCATGTGACGGGCGGGACGTGAATATTCAAGCCCCAGCGCCTCGATACCAGGGGCGTGTGATGGTCCCACACCGAGTATCAAGCGACCCTCGGTAAGCGCGTTCACAGTGGCGGCTTGCTGGGCTAGCGCGTTTGGATGTCGTGGGTAGGAGGGCACCACCGCGGTTCCAAGTTCGATGGTGCTTGTTTGAGGTCCCGCCAACGCGATCATCGTCAGCGCATCGTAGGTACCGACTTGAGGACACCAATAACTCGAAAAGCCTTGGTTCTCCATCTCGCCGATCTCGTCGACGAGGCTTGAAAGCGGTTGACCTCGCCTAATGTTTCCACCGTAAATTCCTAATTTCATTGATAAAAACTCCTTTAGATAGTTCTTTAGGTTTCTGCCACTTGGCTGAATCTATGGCCGATTACCTAGCGGCAGGAACAAGTCATCGAATTCCAACTAGCGCGTTGCCGATCCCTTCGCTCGCCCAGCCTTGCCATGGGAGGGTGAAAAACCGGAATCCCTTGGCGATCAGTTCACTTGGCTCAATACCCGGTGGCACAAAATACATGCCGGGTGCTACACCGACTTTCTTGCAAGCGGATGCGATCTTGTCCAATGCGGCTAGATACTTCGGATTGGGATAGTCCAGGGCGACATCAAGGTTGATCGAGAGATCAGAGGGGCCGACCAAGAGCACGTCAATTCCAGGAACGCTGAGAATCTCGTCAATGCTATCCAATGCCTCGACTGTCTCGATCATTGGGATAATCAATAACTGTTCGTTGACGATGTCCATGTACTCACGGTAACTCTTGAACTCGCCCCATTCGCCTCGGGGGCCTGCGGAACTGCGCACGCCTGCAAAGGGATACTTACACCAGGCAACCATGTTTTCCGCCTCTTCCTTGGTATTGACCATGGGGACGATGATTCCTTTAGCGCCTTGGTCCAACGCGTAGCAGATTTGATCCTGCCGGTTTTCGCCAACCCTAATGATGGGAATGGCATTTCGACCTCTCATCGCGGCAAGCTGAGGTTGTAATGCCTTGATCTCCACCGGCGCGTGTTGGGTATCAAAGAGCAGAAAATCGAAACCTGAATTTGCTAAGAAGCGGACGTCGCTGCTTATCGAACCGTCTGTACCGATGGCGGTCTGACCTGACTTCAGCATATCTTTAACAGCGTTCATGGTTTCGAGCCTGCGTAGAAATTACCGTTAAAGATAAGTGCGTGGAACCCGAAGTACCAGTGAAAACGACGGCGGGTCGGGCGAAAATTGAATTGAATGCGACGCGTGAAATTGGGCCTAGCCGGCAGCGACGGCCAGGAAAAAAGCAAAATCAATCGCAAAAAATGGGAGTATCTAGACCGGATGAATGACCTATTGCGATTGTTAACCGAGCATACCGACGATGCTGACGCTATCGCATCGCCGGATCGTGTGCCGTTAACGTACGCTCGTCTGTCGACGCAGATTTTGCGGATGGGTGGGGAATTACGGTCGATTTCGATCGCGCCCGATTCGCGCGTGGCGTTGGTGTTGCCTAACGGACCGCTGATGGCATCGGCATTCGCGAGTTTAGCTCCTTGGTGCACGACGGCGCCGCTGAATCCCGCGTACAAATCCGATGAGTTCGAATTCTATCTTCAAGATCTGGAGACGTCGGCCCTGATGGTCGAGACAGGGTCGGAGTCTGGCGCGATTGAAGTCGCGCATGGTCTTGGAATTCGCGTCATTGAAATTGAAGAAGGAGAGGAGGCGGGTTCTTTTTCCGTCGGCGAGGTGAGGGATGAAGTTCCCGCTCGGGCAGAGGATGCAATCGCGCTTGTGTTGCATACCTCGGGGACGACGTCACGGCCAAAAATGGTGCCGCTTTCGATGGGTAATCTCGCAGCGTCAGCAATCAATATCGCGGCCACGTTGCAGTTATCCAATGCGGATCGCTGCCTCAACGTGATGCCGCTTTTTCATATCCACGGATTGATGGCGCCGGTGCTGGCATCGCTGACCTCGGGCGCGAGCGTGTACTGCACGCCGGGCTTCGATGCGTTGCGGTTTTTCGCTTGGTTGGACGATGCTCGGCCGAGTTGGTACCTGTCTCTTATACACATCTCCGAGCCCACGAGACCGAGGCTGATCTCGTATGCCGTCTTCTGCTTGA
>CAXDSX010000202.1:0-4354 GCA_963992075.1 uncultured Pseudomonadales bacterium
CACCGAGATCTACACCTCTCTATTCGTCGGCAGCGTCAGATGTGTATAAGAGACAGTCATCGTCTAAGTAGGTCCACGCTTGGGACCCTGCCCATTCAACCAATTGCGCCGAATACTTGTCCGGAATACCAAACGCGCCACGCGCTAGCGAAACGCGCCACAGAGGCCGATCCTCTCCAAAAAACGAATGCTCATGGTCTCGAACTTGATCCCAAAAAGACCCTTCAACCGTCGAACTCTCGCCCAATGTTTGGGATGCCACAACGACTGCTTCTTCGTTTCCTTCAAGGCGAACGTAAAAGCGATTATCGACGTAGCAAGTCCCGCTGACGGGATAAGGCTTACGAAGCAGTTCGCGAGAACGATCGCAAGCTCCAGCGCCATCGACATCCGCCACGACCGTGCGCGTACATTCCGGTCTTGGCAGTACTTTAAGACTGGCACTTAGGATGAGTCCCAGGGTCCCCCGTGCGCCCACCATCAGCCGGGAAACATCGTAACCGGCAACATTTTTCATCACTTGGCCACCAAATTGCATACGCTCGCCAAGACCGTTGACCAATTCCACACCCAGTAACCCATCGCGTACGGAACCATGCCAAGGACGTCCCGGACCGGAAAAGCCAACGGCAATCGCGCCGCCCAACGTGCCCTTGCCGCCGAAACGGGGCGGATCACACGCCAGCACTTGATTCTCGTCACGGAGCACGGCATCCAATTCACTCAACGATGTCCCCGCCCGAGCCGTGATAACAAGTTCATCGGGACGATAGTCAATGATGCCTGTATGACCTAGGGTCGAGAGTGTCTCGCCCTCTACCGGCCAACCCAAAAAGGCTTTGCTTCGATTGCCTTCAATGCTAATCGCTCGGTCGTGCTCGATCGCGTATTGCACACTCGCCGTGAGCTTCTCCGACTCATCCACGTTCATCAAAACCGTTCCAGTTCAGGATGTGGCACTTTGCCGTCATGAACATGCATGCCGCCTAATTCCGAACAACGAGCGAGCTCCGGGATCGCTTTGCCCGGATTCATCAACGCCCCAGGATCGAATGCGGCTTTTAAACGATGAAATTGATTGAGCTCAGCTTCGCCGAACTGAACACACATCTGATCAAGCTTTTCTACCCCAACACCATGTTCGCCGGTAACGGTGCCGCCCACAGCGACACAATATTCGAGGATTTTCCCGCCCAACGTTTCGGCACGGCGAAGCTCTCCCTCTCTATTCGCATCGTAAAGGACCAGGGGGTGTAGGTTGCCATCCCCCGCATGAAAAACGTTAGCAACCGGCAACTGGTATACCTTTGATAGTCGAGTAATTTCAGACAACAAGCGTCCGATCGCATGCCTCGGGACCGAACCATCCATGCAGTAATAGTCTGGTGCGAGGCGTCCGACCGCAGGGAAGGCCGCCTTCCGACCCTTCCAAAAGAGTTCACACTCTTCTTCTGTGGTCGCTGTACGAACATCGATCGCGCCGCCGGCTTTCATAATGTCCGTTACACGAACGACGTCAGGATCAACCTGACTCATACTCCCGTCCAATTCGCACAGAAGAATGGCTGCCGCATCCGTAGGATATCCTGCGTGCACATATTCCTCCGCCGCGCGTATCGCAAGAGCGTCCATCATCTCCAGCCCCGCGGGAATCACGCCGGCCCCGATAATGTCGCTGACCGATTCGCCCGCCTTCGAAAGATCATCGTAGACGCCAAGCAAAACTCGCTTATCCGGCGGTTCGGGCAAGAGTTTAACCGTCACTTCGGTCACGACGCCGAGCATGCCTTCCGACCCCATCATCAGAGCCAATAGATCGTATCCAGGGCTGTCATAAGTCTTACCGCCAAGGACCAGCTCTTCGCCCTCGATGGTTTGCACTCGAATGCCTAAGACGTTGTGAACCGTCAGACCGTGCTTTAAACAATGCGCACCGCCGGAATTCTCAGCCACGTTGCCGCCAATGCTGCATGCAATCTGCGAGGAAGGATCCGGCGCGTAATAGAGCCCTTGCGAACGGACGGCATCCGAAATAGCCAGGTTGGTGACGCCTGGCTCGACCGTGGCAGTGCAAGCGTCCAAATCAACGTCGATGATTTTCCGCATCTTGGACATCGTGAGCAGAACGCCGTCGCGGATCGGTCGAGCGCCGCCCGACAAACCCGTCCCTGCACCTCGGGTGACAACGGGAACATCATGATCGTGCGAAATCTTGAGAATCGCCCGCACTTGTTCGACGTTCTCGGGTAATACAACGACCCACGGCCGTTCACGAAAAGCCGTAATTCCGTCTGTTTCGAACGGCCGAACCGCAGCGGGATCCGTGATGATCGACGGCGGCGGCAAATGAGCCCGAAAGAGCTCCAGCACACGTGGATTAGGCATTTGTACCTAACGTCTCCGAATTTCCCATCATACAACCGTCAGAATTCGCACGAAGAACCCAACCCTCGCAGCATAGCGCAGCCGCGTTAGAGAAACCGTCGGTTTGCGGTATATGGCGTTAGGAGGGCAAACTTAGCGCAAAAGGGGGAAACGCGTTGTCCAACGATCTAGTGATCAAGAATGCACGCCTCGTCAATGAGGACACCATCATTGAAGGGGACCTCGCAATCGAATCGGGTCGCATCGCGCAAATCGGCGGCACCCTGAGTGGAGCTAATGAAATCGATGCCAAAGGATCCTGGCTCGTACCAGGGATGATCGACGACCAAGTCCATTTTCGTGAGCCCGGGTTCGAACACAAAGGCAACATCGCAACCGAGTCACGCGCGGCGATCGCAGGCGGTATCACCAGTTACATGGAGATGCCGAACTGCAATCCACAGACCACCAATGCAGAAGCACTGCAACGTAAATGCGATCGTGCCGCGAAGCATTCGTTGGCTAACTACGGTTTCTACCTTGGGGCCACCAACGACAACCTCGAGGACGTTAAGTCCCTCGACCCAACCACTGCCTGCGGTATCAAGGTGTTCATGGGCGCGTCAACGGGCAATATGTTGGTGGACGATCCCGACACGCTCAACGGTATTTTTGCCTCGGCGCCGATACTCATCGCCACGCATTGCGAAAATACCCCCATGATTTTAGCGAACGAAGCGCGTGCTCGAGAAGAATTCGGCGACGACGTTCCATTCATTGAACATGTAAACATCCGCTCGGCCGACGTGTGCTACGCATCGTCTTCTTTCGCCGTGGAACTGGCGCAAACTCATGGAGCGCGTCTCCACATTCTGCATCTGACGACTGCCCGAGAAATGGAGTTATTCACTCCCGGGCCAGTCGAAACGAAGAAAATCACCGCGGAAGCTTGCGTCCACCACCTCTTTTGCAATGACAGTTGGTACGCGACGCGAGGCGCAGACGTCAAATGCAATCCCTCCATTAAACGAAGCTCCGACCAGGAAGCTCTTCTCGCTGCCGTGGTAGAAGACCGAATTGACGTCATTGCCACCGATCACGCGCCGCACACCATGGAAGAGAAGGCACAGCCGTACTTTGATGCTCCCGCGGGGCTACCCCTCGTGCAGCACGCTCTGCTCACCTTGATAGAACACGTCAAGAACGGGGTCATGAGTATCGAAAAAGTAGTCCAAAAAACCGCGCACGCGCCGGCAACGCTCTTCGACATCAGTCATCGAGGTTACCTTCGTGAAGGCTATTGGGCCGATCTCGTCATCATCGATCCGGATCGAGAGACAGTCGTCAATGACGAGCCCATACACGCCAAGTGTGGTTGGTCTCCGTTCAACGATCTTACGTTCAGATCCCGTATTACGCATACGTTAGTGAACGGTGAACTCGTTTACGACGACGGCGAACTAAGCAGGGATTCCGCCGCAATGGCGCTAGCATACGAACGCTAACGTCAGCGCATTCGTCTTTAGTTTTATTCAGCCAAATACACAGAGAGCGCGGAATTCGACACTGCGCCGAGCGGCAGAGTTATCGCCAACATCCGGGTCATAAAACGCAGTGTGGGGGCACACCAACGCTTTGTCTGACCGAGAATCAAACTGTTTAAAAATGATGACCTCACCCGGTTGCATCTGGGGAAAATAGAAAAAGCGATGGTTTGGATTGTGTGCCGGGATCGCCGCATACCCGTTCCCCGCTTGCTCAGTGAAGTAGTACTCACAAATGTCGTCCATCGAAAGTGTACGTGCATCCAATACCGTTAATTGATTCTGCTCCGCAGGTCGTTCGATAGGGGACCAAATGTTAAACCAGGCATAGTCTGCACCACCAAGGTCGTGGCCCAACATCGTGGCTTCCCGATTCGGAGAAGGCGTCAACGGATAATCACAGTGCCTGTCTCTTATACACATCTCCGAGCCCACGAGACCGAGGC